>CAWBHO010000094.1:0-39448 GCA_963788415.1 uncultured Acidobacteriaceae bacterium
GCGGGAGCTCGATCCGAGCGAGATCGCCGTAGTGGCGGACCCGCAGGGCATCGAAACCGAGCCGTCGCAAGGACAACCACCGCCGCCACTTGGTCGAGGATCCCCAGACTGACCGGTGTGCCGTGCGGCACCCTCGATGCCAGGCACGCCGCCGCTGGGCGGTCCCAGGTACTGAGCCCGAGCCCCTGCGACACCTTGCGGACCGTTGCTTTGTCCAGCCCTGCCTGGACAAGAGGGAAGACGGCACCACGCTCGGCGGCCGCCTGCTGGCCGGGCCGGTGGTCGCGGAGATCGTCAAGGTTGACACCAAGCACAACTGTTGCCCGCTCGGACTCGGCTAGGGGCGTCAGGACGTCCATGAGCTCTCGTTTGCAGTGGTAGCAACGATCGAGATCATTGCGCACATAGGCGGGGTCGTCGAGCTCGTGCGTCGTGACGGCTGCCCAGCGTAAACCCCACTCGTCTGCGATCCCAGCGCAGTGCGCCAGGTCCTCGGGCAAGGCGGGGGAGACGGCGGTCACGCAGAGCACCTGTTCCGCGCCGAGGAGCTTCGTCGCGACAGCCGCAACCAGGGCGGAGTCCGCGCCGCCGGAGAAAGCCACGACGACTCGCCCGAGGCGGGCCACGACGGCCTGCAGGCGCACTAGAGCGTCCCCGGTGAGCTCAGCGGGATCGTCCACCGCTTCAGCGTATGCCGACGCCACTTAGAACTTCCGCCCGGCTCTGCGACCATGCCGGTGTAGAAGAAGGGGCCGAAATCGCCATAGCGTGTCGAGGCCTCGTCAAAGCGCATGGAGTACACGCAATCTTTCAAGTCGTCGGGGTGAACACCGAACAGGGTGACTCCCCACTCCCAGTAGTCCGCCCGCGGAGCCCGTCACGAGCTGAAGCACACGGCCACGGAACTCCCGACCTACGGCCCCGTGCCCTCGCATGAGCTCCATCCGGTGATCCAGATGGGCGCGATCGTTATCAATTACACGGATCGCGTCAATCTTTCCTATGCTGCGCCGATGTTCATGAAACAGTTCCACATGGGTCATGCGGAGATGGGCATTGTCCTGTCGGCGTTCCTTTGGACATATTTTCTTGTCCAGATCCCGATGGGGCTTGCGCTTGACCGGCTTGGCGTTCGCTGGCTCTATGGCGCCGCGGCCGTTGTATGGGGCGGGGCGACGATGCTGACCACGACCGCGACCGGCCTTGGCTCGCTGATCGGCTGGCGCGTGTTGCTGGGGGTCGGCGAAGGGCCGGCGTTTCCAGCGACCACGAAAATCATGGGGATCTGGGTAGCCGACCAGGAACGCGGCCTTGCCGCCTCCATTGCCGGCGTTGCCGGCATTCCCATCGGCGTGTTTATCAGTTCGCCCTTCATCGGCTGGCTGCTCGCGGACTTTGGCTGGCGCGCGGTGTTCATCGTAACGGGTCTGATAGCGCTCCTCTGGGCAGTCGTCTGGATAATCTATTACCGGAATCCGGAGAATCATCCGGGGGCGAACGAAGCGGAGCGCCGTTTCCTCACCGAGAATATCGCCAAGATCAGCCGCACGGATACTGTCGAGCGGGCGAGCTGGAAACAACTGCTTTCCAACCGCAATGTCCGGGCCTCTCGCTTGGTCACGCTGCGATGCTGTTCAACCTCTACTTTCTTCTCAGCTGGCTGCCGACCTATCTGATCGAACAGCGTCATCTCAGCACACTCCATACCGGCATCTACGGCTCCGTACCGTGGCTCTTCGGCCTTCTTGGCGTCCTCGTGGGCGGTCGAGGGTCCGATATCCTGATCAAGCGAGGCTGGCCCATCATCAAGGCGCGGAAAGTGTTTCTTGTCGTGGGCATGTTGCTCGCGATGACCTGTCTGCTGTCGATCTTCGTGGCCTCGTTGACCGCGGCGATTGCCTATCTCTCGCTGGCGGTGTTCGGCATCTTTCTCACCAACAGCGTCGTGTGGGCGGCGAACGCGGAAGTCTCGCCGCTCCGCCAGGGAGGTACCGTGGCTGCAATCGAGAACTGCTTCGGCAACGCGGGTGGCTTGCTGGCGCCGGTCGTCGTCGGATTCCTGCTCCAGGCAACCGGCTCCTGGGCGGTACCCATGGCCGCCGCGGCGGTCGTCGCATTGGCGGGTGCCGGCGTCTACCTGTTCATGCTTTCCGACGACGCGCCGATGGTCAAATCCGAGGCCGCGTAGCTGCTCATCCCTGTCACTCTCCGGCTGGCGTGTGGCCCGCATCTCAACATATAACCAAAGATGGGTGCCCAGGTCTCAGAACCGAGCCCCGGGGCACTCCATCGCTGGATGATGACAGAGAGACGGACCACCCACCTGTGCGGCGGCCGCATAAGGTTCTGCAGTCCGTCCGCCTCAGCACTACTTTCCCTAAGGCGCGCCAACCGGGAGAACTGCCCGGCCGAAGACGGAGTTTGTGACCAGAGCGAAGCTGGTGTACATGGCCAGCAATCCGCAGATGAGCCCGACCCAGCCACCAGCGAGCGAGAGGCTGTGCACGCCCAGCAGGTCGCCGAAGCCAAGCAGGAAAAAGGTGATCCACAAGGTGAGAAACACCCACCAGAGGGCCTTGCTGAGGCGGAAGGTGGCAATCCACATATAAAGGGTGAAAACGCCCCAGCAGATCAATGTGACGGCAATGGTGCTGCCGGCCTGCGTGAGATCGAGCACACCGTGCGTGCCGAGCAGGATCAGCAGGGAGAACCACCACCAGAAGGCTCCGTAGCTGAGAAACGCGACGGTGCCGAAGGTGTTGCCGGTGCGGAACTCCATGAGGCCGGCGATCATCTGGATGAGGCCGCCGTAAGCGAAGGCAAGCGGCAGGACGACCGGTTCGCCGCCTTTGGGCAGGATGCCGGCGTTGATGAGGCTGAGAATGACGGTCGTCAATCCGAAGCCAATCAGGCCCAGAGGCGCCGGGTTGGCAAAGACGGTTTTCTGTTCATCGGCCATGAAACACCTCACTCTTCTCGCTGCAATCGAGCGATTGGTTTTGCTGTTGATGCGCCCGTTGATCCGCTTGCATTTGGGAGCCGGGGAGATAGGGAAGGCGGACGTTGGGAACGGCCGCATGATTCCACACCGAGGCGGTACTGTCAAGATGAATGATCCGCCAAGATGAATGATCCGCGAGGAGTGGGTCAGGGGCCGTTGAGCGACCGTCAGCCGAAAACGCCGTACGCCCCGCCCTTGCGCTTTTCTCTAGCGCAAAGGCTGGACGCAATCAAGGTTGTGCGAGCGGATAGCGAGCCTCTGGCCGCACCGCAGGTGCTTAGCCTTCTTCGGCTTCGCGCAGTTTGGCGATGACGGTGAAGTCTTCGAGGGTCGTGGTGTCGCCCTTGACCTCGCCATGGGCGGCCAGTTCCCTGAGCAGGCGGCGCATGATCTTGCCGCTGCGGGTCTTGGGCAGGGCCTCGGTGAAGCGGATGTCGTCGGGGCGGGCGAGCGAGCCGATCTCCTTGGAGACCCACTTGCGCAGCTCGTCCTTCAAGGCTTCGCTGGGCTGGTTGCCGCTTTCGAGCGAGACGAAGGCGGAGATGGCCTGGCCCTTGAGTTCGTCGGGGCGGCCGACGACGGCGGCCTCGGCCACCTTGGGGTGCGCCACCAGCGCCGACTCGACCTCCATGGTGCCCAGGCGGTGGCCGCTGACGTTGATGACGTCGTCCACACGGCCCATCAGCCAGAAGTAGCCGTCGGCGTCCATGCGCGCGCCGTCGCCGGTGAAGTAGCAGCCCTCGACGTCGCTCCAATAGGTCTTCAGGTAGCGCTCGGGATCGCCATAGACGGTGCGGGCCATCGAGGGCCAGGGCTTGCGGATGACCAGCAGGCCGCCGTGGCCGGCGGGCACCGGTTCGCCCTCCTTGGTCACGACCTCAGGCTGGATGCCGAAGAAGGGACGCGTGGCCGAGCCGGGCTTGGTGGGCACGGCGCCGGGGATGGGCGCGATCATGATGGCGCCGGTCTCGGTCTGCCACCAGGTATCGACGATGGGGCAGCGGTTGTGGCCGATCTTCTCGCGGTACCACATCCAGGCCTCGGGATTGATCGGCTCGCCGACGGTGCCCAGCAGGCGCAGCGAGCCAGAGATGTGTTTTTCGACGTGCTGGTCGCCCCACTTGATGAAGGCGCGGATGGCCGTGGGCGCGGTGTAGAAGATGCTCACCTGGTGGTCGTCGATGATCTTCCAGAAGCGGGAAAAGTCGGGCCAGTTGGGCGCGCCTTCGTACATCAGCACGGTGGCGCCGTTCTGCAGCGGGCCGTAGACGACATACGAGTGGCCGGTGACCCAGCCGATGTCGGCCGTACACCAGTAGACGTCGTTCGTCGCGCAGGTCGAAGACGTACTTCGACGGTGAGGTAGGTCTGCACGGCGTAGCCGCCGGTGGTGTGGACCAGCCCCTTGGGCTTGCCGGTGGTGCCGGAGGTGTAGAGAATGTAGAGCGGGTCTTCGGAATCCATGGCTCGGCGGGGCAATCGGGCGCGGCGCTGGGCCATCAGCTCGTGCCACCAGTGGTCGCGGCCCTCGACCATGGTCACCGGCGAGCCGGTGCGGCGGTAGACGATCACGTGCTTGACCGTGTGGCACGCGCTCATAGCCTCGTCCACGGTTCGCTTGAGCAGAATCTCGTTGCCGCGGCGATAGCTTCCGTCCTGGGTGAGGATGGCCACGCAGCCCGAGTCGTTGACTCGATCGACGATGGCGTTGGCGGCGAATCCGCCGAAGATGACCGAGTGAATGGCGCCGATACGGGCGCAGGCCAGCAGGGCGATGGCCAGTTCCGGGGTCATTCCCATATAAACGGCCACCCGGTCGCCCTTCTTGATTCCCAGGGACTTGAGCGCGTTGGCGAATTTCTGCACTTCGCCGTGCAGCTCAGCGTAGGTCAGGCGGCGAATCTCTCCCGGTTCGCTCTCCCAGATCAGGGCGGTTTTGTCGCGTCGTGCGCCCAGCGCGTGCCGATCGACGCAGTTGTAGCTGAGGTTCAACTGGCCGCCCACAAACCAGCGGGCCGTGGGAAGATCCCACTCCAGAACCTTCTCCCAAGGCTTGAACCAATGCAAATCCCCAGCGACGCCAGCCCAGAAGGCTTCGGGATTGTCGATGGACTGCTTGTAGAGGGCTTCGTACTGCTCCAGGCTCTGGATGTGGGCCATTGCGCTGAACTCCGGCGCAGGCGGGAAGAGGCGGTCTTCACGCAGGGTGGAGTCCAAATTCTGGTCGGTTGCGGGCAAAACATGCACAGAAGACATGGCGGCGTCCTTTTGGGGAATTGAAGTCGAAACCGCTCGCGGCAGCGCAAGGGGTGGGCTGCCGCAAAAACTGCACGTGCAAGACACTCTATCTAGACGAGGCTACAAGTTGCAAGTGAGCGGGGAAAAAATCTCACATTTTCTTCCTCGCAACAAAGCGTTGCAGGGGAGGGCGGCGCACTTCCGCCGGTTGCAGATCGCTGACCGCTGGCTGTTGTTCGCGCTTACCCTTGGCTCAATACACTTCTGAAGGACCATCCGGCGGGGGAAGGTGCTTGAGCAGGCCCAGTTCTCCGGCCAGCCGCTCCAGCCGGGCGCGGACGGGCGCCGAGGGAGGAACGAGAGGCAAACGCACGCAGTCGGTGGTGCGGCCCATCAGGGCCAGCAGCGTCTTGACCGGGCCGGGATTCGACTCCCAGAAGTTGGCCTCGAAGAGGCGGCCGTAGAGGCGCTCGAGCTCGCGGGCTTCGACCCAGTTATTGCGCAGGGCGGCGCGGACCATGCGGCTGACCTCGGCCGGAGCCTCGTTGGCGGCCACGCTGATGAGCCCATGCGCGCCCACGCCAACGGCGGCCAGCGCCAGGTTGTCGTCGCCCGAGAAGATTTTGAATTCGCGGGGCAGGGAATGAACCAGTTCTGTGATCTGGGGCAGCTTGCCGCTGGCCTCCTTGACTGCCTGAATATTCGGGGCGGCCGCAGCCAGCCGGGCCACGGTCTCCGGCTCAAGGTTGACCGCCGTCCGTCCGGGCACGTTGTAAAGCGCCACGGGCAGCGGGGCGACCGTCTGGGCGAGGGCCAGAAAGTGCTGGAACTGGCCTTCCTGAGAGGGCTTGTTGTAGTAGGGATTGGCCGAGAGCACCGCGTCGACGCCGCGAATCTGCTTGAGCCGGCTGGCCAGGCGCAGCAGCGTCCGGGTAGAGTTGTGCGTGCAGCCGGCCCAAACCGGAACGCGGCCCGCGGCGGCATCCGCCACAATGCCGACCGCCCGCAGCCACTCATCCTCGTCCAGCGTCGCCGCTTCGCCTGTCGATCCGCAGGCCACCAGAAAGTCGATGCCGGAGTCGATCTGCCAGTTCACCAGCGCCCGCAAGGCCGCTTCATCGATCGCCCCATCTGCCTGGAAGGGCGTTACAATCGCTGTCCCGCAACCTGTAGTTTCCATCAAGGAAGAGTGTATACCAAACCCGGGAAGGCCGAAAATTGGCGGAAAACTCCTCGAATGTGCGCCGACCGAACTTTGGCGGCGATCTGCGGGCCTGAGCGAAAGAAAGTGCGAGGAGGGGAAGCAAAAGATGGGAAGGCGGTCTTTGGAAGCCGGGAAAAGGAGATGTTTACAGCCGGTTTTGCGGCGGATGCTCCAACAGTTCCATGGTAATCAGCACGGCCGGGATGAGAAAAACCATCGACCCGAAGATCCACATGATGACCGCGCCAAGCATTTGGTCCTGGAGCAGTGAGACGCCGAAGGGGTTGGGATTGGTGACGTAGTAGCTGTAGACGGGCCGGCCGCAAAAGGCCAAAAAGGCGGAGAGGCCCGTGTTCACGAAATCGGCGCTGACCAGGTAGGGCAACGCCATCCAGCCCCACTGCTGCTTCTTCGCCGGCCAGGGGCGCAGCAGACACCACCAAAAGAGCAGCGAGGTCGCCAGAAAGCAGAGGTGCTCGAAGTCGTGCCAGTGCTCGTTTTCGAGGGCGAAGTCGTAGGCCGCGGGTACGTGCCAGGCCAGCAGCGTGATGTTCATCGCCAACCACGCGGGCACCGGGCGGAGGATGAATCTGGCCATCGCGCGCAGCCAGCCGAGACGCAGCAGCGGGCCCGCCACCCGGCGCAGCATCCAGCGGGGAAGGCCGCGCAGCAGCGGGACGACAGGCGCTCCCAGCAGCACCAGCGGCGGCACCACGGACATCAGCAGCATGTGCTCGACCATGTGCGCGCTGAGCAGGGCATCGGCCAGCCCGTCCATCGGCGAGCCGATGGAACCCCACAGCACCAGCAGGCCGAATTCAAAGCAATAAAGCCGCCAAACGGGAAATTCGACCGGCCGCGTGCGCCGGATGCGCAGCCACCCCACCAGATAAACCAGGGCGAAGGCGGCGATGCTGAGCGTCAGCGGCAGGGGCAGGGTCCAGTCGTTCAGAATCTCCTGCATGGCCGAGGTTGAGTTCATTGCGCGGCCGGTGCTCCCTTGTCAGGAACGGCGGGATGCGAGGCGTTCTCCGGCTCAAGCCCCTTGGAGGCATCGACGGCCGGATGCAGCCCCGGTCCGCGCAGGGTCATCAGGAAGCGGGTGAGCGCGTCGGTCTCGGCCGGGCTGAGGGCCTTTCCGTAGGCCGGCATATTGCCGCCGCCCTGCAGCACCTGGCGGATGATCTGGTCCTCGGTCATCTCGGCCGCGATGGCGTCCAATGCCGGCCCGCGCTTGCCGCCCACGCTGCCGAGAGAATGGCAATCGCGGCACTGCTTTTCCTGAAAGACCAGCGCCCCGCGCCGTTCGAGCGGGGTTCGATGCTCCAGGTAGGCCACTGGTACCGGATCGCTCGACCAGGCGTTCATGACCGGGCTCCAGGGCGTATGCAGTCCCAGATGCGTGAAGATGCCCAGCGAAACGGCAATCACGGTGACCATGAGGACGGCCAACGGCCGGCGCGACCAGTGCTTTTCGCCCAGGCCGTCGACGAGCGGCAGCAGCACCAGCACGCCGATCAGAATGACCGGCGCAATGAGCACCGCTGGAGTCTCCATCTCCGGCGGCAGAAAGGCCAGAATCGCGTAAATCCAGAGGAAGAAGAAGTCCGGCTTGGGCGCGGTCTGGATGATGGTCGGATCGGGCGTGCCGGTGGGGCCGAAGGGGCCAAAGAAGAAGGCGCAGGCCATGACCGAGAGGATGATGGCCGCGGCAAAGACGGCGTCCTTCCAGGCCGCGTCGGGCACGAAGGGGACGCCGGTCGCCTTGGTCAGGGCGCGATAGTTGCGCTCGTAGTCCTCTTTGCGCACCAGCCGTCCGGGCATCGGCCACTCGTTGATGCCCAGCCGGAGGACCATCAGCAGATGGAGACCGACGAAGGCCAGCAGCAGACCCGGAATAATGAAGACGTGGAGCGTGAAAAAGCGCGAGAGCGTACCGCCGCCGATGATGGGCCCGCCCAGCAGCAGATGAACCAGGTACGGGCCGACAACCGGCACGCGGCTGGTGATCGATGCGCCGATGCCCAATCCCCAGTAGGCGTCCTGATCGAAGCGCAGCACCTGGCCGGTGAAGGCCATGCCCAGCGTCAGCAGCAGCAGAAACACGCCCGCGATCCAGGTCAGCTCGCGGGGAAACTTGTAGGCTCCGAAGAGAAAAACCTGCACCATGTGAATGAGCACGATGGCGATCATGAAATCCGATCCCCAGCCGTGCAGGGCACGCAGATACCAGCCCAGCGTCAGGTTGTGGTTGATGAACTCCAGGCTGTACCAGGCGTTGCTGGCGCTGGGCGAGTAGACCATGGCCAGCAGAATGCCGGTCACCACCTGCAGCACCAGCAGCACCATGGCCGCGCTGCCGAAGACGTAAAACCAGCTTGCCGAGGAGGCCGGCGTGGGGTGAGCGCTCATTTCGGCCAGCGGCTCGCCCAGCCCGGTGCGTTTGTCGAACCATGCAAAGAGGCGCAGTCCGCGCTGCTTCAAGTCCTTCATGCGGACCTCCCTGTGTTGTTGCCCTGGGGCGCGATCTGCACCAGCGGTTTTTTACCCAGGCAGGCCTCGGTCGAAAGCGTCGGCAACTGTCCGGCAAAAATCATCAGATTGGCTCCGGAGACGCGGTGCTGGTACTGAAAAAGGCCGCGCAGGGGCGGTCCCGAGGCGCGCGAGCCGTCCTCGTAGTAGGCCCCGCCGTGGCAGGGGCAGAGGAACAGCTTGGACTGCTCGAACCAGCGCACCGGGCAGCCCAGATGCGCGCAGTTGATGGCGAAGACCTGAAAGCTGCCGTCCTCGGCGTGGCGCACCCAGCAGGCGGTCTTGGCCGTTTCGCCGTCAGAGGGAGCGATGACCGGGTTGATGTACTCGGCCAGCCGCGTTTGTCCGCGCGGGAAGGCGTCCACGGCTCCCAGCCTGATCCATGAATTGTAGCCGCCGGCTTTTTTCAGCGCCGGGCCCAGAAGATAGCCAAGAATCGGCGCGGCAAGCACCAGGCCGACGAGCCCGTTGAATCCCACCGCGAGCTTGAACAGGAAGGCGCGGCGCGACGATCCGCTGGCGCTCGCGCTCTGCCGAGCCGCTTCCTTCTCCTTCGCGCTGCCGAGCCAATTCTGCGGCACATCCGCCTCAAGCGGCGCGGCTTCCGGCACAGGCAGATCGGGTTTTTCGCTCGGTTCACTCATCGTTCTTCTCCTCGACACCGTTTCTTACACGCTTCTGACAGCTTCTCCACAGCCGCTCCCCGTCTTGTTGTCGTATCAACTCTGGGTGCCCCAGGTCTCGATCTTGAGACTTGGGAAAGCACGAACTTGAAGGAACGAATTCATGTTTCCAGACTCCTACGGGCTTTTTGCGCCCGGCGCCGCGGAAAAACTCTGCCGCTTCGAGCCCAGCCAGGCGACGATGTCGGTCACCTCGCGGTCGGTAAGCGGCTGAGCCGCGAATTCACGCCAATCCGGCATTCCCTCATCCGGCCTGCCGGCCAGAATCGTCGTGCGCAGGCTCTGGTCGCTGATGAGAGCCAGAAAATTTGGGTCGGTCACCGGTCCTGTGTGAATGGCCGGCCCCTTTGCGCCGGCGGGGGCAGCCGCGGCCGAAGCACCATGGCAGCGCGCGCAGTAGGTGGTGAAATCCGCCTCTCCGGCGGCCGCGTTCCCAGGCGTAGTGGCCGCGTACGGCGGCGGGTTTTCTCTCGCCAGCAATCGGGGACGGCCCCATCGCTGCAGGATTCCATCCACCAGGATTCCAACCTGCTGGTCGGTCAGCGTTCCTCCCTTGCTTTGGGCAAAGGCGGGCATCAGTTCTCCCGGTCCACCTTTGGCGGTCGCGTTCCACAGCGCGTCCTTGCCCGCCAGAGCCAGATAGACCGGATTGGCGAGCGAGACCGCATTGCCGTGGCGGCCGTCCTCGCCGTGGCAGGCGGCGCAATTTTCCTTGTAGAGCGTGGCGAAGTCCATCACCTGCTCCGGACGACTCACCTCTGGCCCCGGTCCCGGCTTGCCCGGAGCGCGGCAGCCCGCGATGGTCAACATCATCGAGCCCGCTGCGACGAGGGCGATTGCGATGCGATGCGCACTCATCATCTCTTCGTGTCCTCGTCTTTGCCTGCGCGCTGGCGCCGCGCTTCATCCGTATGCAGCCCCGCGCGCTCGGCGAAGGGCAGCGCCTGAAACTCCGGCGAATTCATCTTGACCCGCAGGCTGACCACAAAACCCGCGACCACGCCGAAGGCCACCTGCGACAAGACGAACCATCGCCAGTCGACGCGCCCGCTCAGGATGGGGCTGATGCTGTTCATCACGCTATAGACCAGCGCAGTCCACAGCAGCGGCATGACAACTCCGCCGGTCAGCATCGGCCGGCTCGGGAACATCGGCAGCATCGCGCCGTAGAGCAGCCCCACCAGCACGGAAACCAGCAGGTGAATGCCCAGCCCGGCCATCAGCCCTTGCAGATGAAACTGGCTGAGGAAAGCGTTGCTGGCGCCGCTCCATCCGACGAAACCGCCCGCCGCCAGCAGGTTCACCGCGTACCACGGGCTGTGATATTCCATCACGCTGAAGACCGTCGCCGGAATGGCCATCGCCACTCCGCCGGCGAGGCCGCCCTCGATGCCCGCAATGAAGCTGTAGCTCTCGAAGGGCTTGACCTGGCGATGCGATTGGCCCTGGCGCAATGCCGTCGACGGCGTCTCTTCCGCCGCCGGCTTGACGGTCACCTGCACCGGCACAGATTCATGCTGCTCATGGGGCAGCACGCTGCGGAACCAACCGGCGCTGCCCATCACCGTCAGCACCAGGCCCAATGCCGAAACCACCATGCTGGTGAGAAGACCCGCCATGCAAAGGGTGATGCCCAGCGCCAGCACCATCGGCCAGACCGTCGGCGCCGGCAGCAGCAGCATCTCCGTTCGTTCGACCCGATTCATTGCCTTTCCTGGCTCCTCCACTGCGCCCTCCCTATCTTCCGATCACATAGACCACGGTGAAGACCACCACCCAGACCGCGTCCACGAAGTGCCAGTAATACGAGATCATGTGCAGCCGGTGGGCATACTGCTGTTTCAGCTTGCCGGCCACTCCGAACCCCAGCATCAACCCCAGCATCAGCAAGCCCGCGACAACGTGCGAGGCATGGAGCCCGACCAGCGAATAGAAAGTCGTGCCGAACAGATTCGTCTGGATCGTCAGGCCGTCCTGGTAGATCAGCTCGCGCCATTCGAGAGCCGTTCCGCCCAGAAAGATCGCGCCCAGCAGGACCGTGAACGCCAGCCATAAAGTGCTCAGCCGCGCATTTCCTTTTTCGAGCGCTACGACCGCCAGGTGCACCGTGAGACTGCTCGACAACAGGCAGACCGTCTCGACGATCGGCAGCTTGAGCACCTGGGCGGGCGTGGGGCCGCTCAGGCTCTTGCCCAGATAGAAGATGTAGGCAATGACGAAGATGATGAAGATGGCCGATTCAGCCACGATGAGGCAGACCATCCCCACCGTGCCCTTGTCCGGCAACCGCCATTCATCCATGGACGGAGTCAATATCGCTGTGTGTGCGCTCATGGTCTCGTTCACTCGTAATCGGAATCCGGCTGGTCCGGGTGTTTCAGGTCCCACAATGGCCTGCGGCTATGCACCACCGGCTCCTCGGCAAAGTTGTAATGGGGCGGCGGCGAAGAGGTCGACCACTCGAGCGTCCATGCATCCCAGGGGTCGTTTCCGGCCAGCTCGCCCTGGCGGTACGAGCGGATGAGGTTCCAAACAAATATCAGCGTGGCGACGAGCTGAATGAAAGCGCCGACGGTTGCGATCATGTTCCAGATGCCCCAGCCGCGGTCCGCCTCATAGGTGAAGACCCGCCGCGGCATTCCCAGCACGCCGGGAACGTGCATGAAGTCGAAGGTCAGATGGAATCCGATGAACATAAGCCAGAAGTGCCACTTTCCCAGCCGTTCGCTGAGCATTCGGCCGAACATCTTGGGAAACCAGTAGTAGAAAGCGGCGAAGATCATGAACAGAATCGCGCCTACCAGCACATAGTGGAAATGAGCGACGACGAAATAGGAGTTTCCCAACTGCCAGTCGAAGGGCGCCACCGAGAGCATGACGCCGGTGAGCCCCGCGATGAGGAACTGAAAGAGAAATGCCGATGGAGAAGATCATCGGCGTCGTGAAGTGGATGTGACCGCCCCACAGCGTGGCTAGCCAGTTGAAGATCTTGATGCCGGTGGGCACGGCGATAATCATCGTGGCCAGCGTGAAGAAGGTGTTGCCCGCCGGTCCCAGGCCGACGGTGAACATATGGTGCGCCCAGACGCCCAGGCTGATGAAGCCGATGCCCACCGTGGCGGCGACCATCGCAGGATAGCCAAAGATGGCCTTGCGCGAGAAGACGGGGATGATCTCGTTGGCGAAGCCGAAGGCCGGCAGCACCAGAATGTAGACCTCAGGGTGGCCGAAGATCCAGAAAAAGTGCATCCACAACACGGCCGATCCGCCCGCCTGCGCGTCGAAAAAGTGCGACCCGAGGAAGCGGTCCAGCAGCAGCATGATCTGCGCCGCGGTCAGCGGTCCGATGGCGATGAAGACCAGCCCCGAGGTGACCAGGTAAAGCCACGCCAGCAGCGGCATCCGCCCCATGGTCATGCCCTTGCAGCGCAGGCAGACGATGGTGGCCACCAGGTTGAGCGCCGTGCCCACACTGCCGATGCCGCTCAGAAAGATGCCCACGAATCCAGTAGTCGGTGCTGTGGCCGGGCGAAAACAGCGTCGCCGTCAGGGGCGCGTAGGCGAACCAGCCCACGTCGGGCGCGGTACCGGCGCCGTAGAGTCCGTCGCCGCCGATGAAGCTGTAGTAGAGCAGCAGACCGCCGAAGGCCGATATCCAGAAGCTGAAGGCGTTCAGGCGCGGAAACGCCATGTCGCGCGCGCCGATCATCAGAGGGACCAGGTAGTTTCCGAAGCCGAACAGAATCGGCATGCCCACAAAAAAGACCATCGTCGTCCCGTGCATGGTGAACATGCGATTGAAGACTTCCGGGGTGACGAAGTGGTTGTTGGGCACGGCGAGCTGAATGCGGATCAGCATCGCCTCAAAGCCGCCGATGAGCAGAAACAGCATCGCGTAGCCGATGTACAGCAGACCGATCCGCTTGTGATCGACGGTGGTTATCCATGCGTAGACCGTCTGCTGCCACAACTTTTGCGGTCCTGCCGTCGCGGTTTCATGGGCCGTCAGCGTGGGTGTCATCCGCTCCTCCTTTCCGTTCCAACTAAAGCTTTCCGTTCTAGCGCACTTCGCGCTTTAGCGTGCTTTCCGTTCTAACGCAGCGAGGCCATGTAGGCCGTAATCGCATCCAGCTCATGCTCGTTCAGGTTCATCTTCGGCATCAGGCAGCCGGGCTTCATCGCGTCGGGATCGTCGATCCACTGGCGCAGATTCCCGGGCGTGTTCTTCACCGATCCCGAGGCGATGGTATCGCGGCTGGCCAGGTGGGTCAGATCGGGACCGAAACGCCCCTGGGCGGCGGTTCCCGAGATCGTATGGCAGTTGACGCACGCGGTCTGCTCGAAGATGCGCTTGCCCTCGGCCACCGCGGGATCGATCACCGCCGGCCGCTGCTGATTGGCGACCCACTTCTCGAATTCAGCCGGCGTGTCCGCATAGACGCGGATCAGCATCTTGGCGTGCTCCACGCCGCAATACTGCGCACACTGGCCCAGATAGACTCCCGGCCTGGGCGGGTCGATCCACATCACGTTTACCTTATTGGGAATCAGGTCCATTTTGCCGGCCAGCGTCGGCACCCACCAGCTGTGGTCCACGTCCGCCGAAGACATGGTCATATACGTGGGCTTGGGCGCCTTGGGGTCGCTCACCGGAATGTGCAGCTCGTTGGCCGTGACAATTCCCAGCTTCGGGTAGCGGTATTCCCACCAGAACTGATGCCCGATCACCACCACGTCCAGCGCATCGGCCGGTTTCGGCGTCCGTTCCGTCAGCGAGATGATGCGCGCCGTCGACAGAAACAGCACCACGATGATCAGGATGGGAACGACGGTCCAGGCGACTTCAATCTGCCGGCTCCCGTAAAGCTGGGTCGGCTCCATGTCCGTTTCGCCCGGCCGGTGGCGGAAGCGCACCACGGCGTAGAGCAGCAGTCCCGCCACAACCAGAAAGATCACCAGGGTAATCAGCAGCACGAAGACCGACAGCCCATAAATGTCGTGGGCGGGCGTCGCCTGCGGGGAAAAGATGCTGGTGGGCCCACCGCTCAAAAAAGGAATGCGGTGGAAGACGCGCATGAGCCACGAATCACCGGCGGACGCGACTTGCGTGCTCGGAATGTCGGCAAAACTCATCAGGCTCTCCTGTTGACCAAACAGTGGTCCGCCTGCATCTTGTGTTGGAAAGATCGTCAGTGTAGCACGTTGTGGATTGGGCCGGGCAATGCTGCCCGGGATGAATTTCGTCCCGGCTGTTTGGAGTTGCTGCCAGATTTGGGTAAACCCAAACCGGCAGGGGAAATTTGCCTGAATGGATCATGTCAAAATGGGGGAAATATACGGCTTAACACCACTTCTGAAAAGAGTATAGCAAGCCGTTTCGCCGCGCGCATCCGAAATGCAAATCGAGGCGCTGAAAGTCCAACTTCTTTAAAACAATGGAGCATACTCGGCGGCGCGCAGGATCGCTTTGGAAGCGGAATTTGAATCAAAAGCCTGAATTGCCTTGCCCTCTTGTGTCCGGCGCTAGAATCAGAGTATGGCTTTATTTCGGCGCTATTTTTGCCTGATTCTTCTTTTATTCGTTGCCCCGAGCCTGGCCTTGGCCGATCCAGCCCCATTCGATCTGGCCGGCCCCCGCCTCGAAGTGAAAGTGACCCACGCGGGCAAGACACTGCCGATTGCCGAAGTGCCGAATCTCTCGGCGGGCGACCAACTGTGGATCAAGGCCGACCTTCCTCCCGCCCAGTCGGTGCGCTACCTTCTGGTTGCGGTGTTTCTGCGCGGCGCAACCAATCCTCCCCCGGAAAGCTGGTTTTATCCCTCCGAGACCTGGAACCCGAGGGACCGCGCCGGGCTGAAGATCACGGTTCCCCAGGATGCACAGCAGCTTCTTGTCTTCCTGGCTCCAGAGACCGGCGGAGACTTCAAAACCCTCGTCGGTGCTGTTCGCGGACGGCCTGGAGCGTTCGTGCGCGCCTCGCAGGATCTGAATCAGGCGATTCTCGACCGCTCCCGGCTGGATACCTACCTGGCGGCCATCCGCAAGATCAATCGGAACGATCCGGACCAGTTGAAAGAGGGCTCGCTGCTGCTGGCGCGCAGCCTGGCCATCAAACTCGATCCGGCCTGTCTTCAGAAAATGCCCGACCTGCAGGCCGCCTGCCTGATGCAGGCTCAGGACGGGCTGGTGCTCAGCGACGGGCACACTGCATCGATTGTCCAGGCGCTCACGGCGGGTTCCGTCTCCGATCTGGCCCTGCAGTTGAGCGACACTCCGCAGGCGGGCTATGGCTATTACAGCCCGTATGTCGCCTCGGTCATGGACATCGCGCGCATCATGGATTCCTTCCACACCGCGCAGTACCAATACATTCCCGCGCTGGCCACCGAGCAGGGCGATCAGCTTTCTCTGGAGCTCAACACGCCGCCCTCGTTTCACAATCCCAAGTCGGTTCTGGTGGCCGCGCTGCCGGCGGTCGAGCCTCCGCAGATGCCGCCGCTGCACCCGGTCGATCCCAAACAGGTGTACTGCGCCCAGAGAACGGAACTGGTGCTGCCCGCCGAGGGAGCCCCGCTGGTGTTTTCCACTGCCTATGCGCACGGCATGGTTCTTCGTTTGAAGGGGAAAGACGGCAAGATGGTCGATCTGCCCGTCAAGGCGGATGCGGAGAGAGGCGGCTTCACCGCCGACACCGCCGGTCTCAGCCCGACCAACTTCGGCGACGCGCTGGATGGCTCTCTCCACGGTTACTGGGGCTTTGAGCCCTACGACGGTCCTGAATTCCGCCTGCAGAATGCGCAGCCACAGCACTGGCAACTGGCCTACGATGGGGGCGATCAGCAGCCGTTGCTCGTCGGGCTCGATGGCACGGTGCATCTGGAGGCGCAGGAGGCGGCATGTGTGGACAGCATCCTGGTCCGCTTCCCATCGGGAAAGACCGAAAAAGCGGACTGGAAATCGACCCAGCCCAACGAGGTTGCGGTCACGGTGCCGCTCAAAGAGGCCAAGCCCGGTGCTCTGACGCTGCTGGTCAAGCAGTTCGGCAACAAGCAGGCCGAAGAGGTTCCGCTGCTGGCCTTCGCTCCGGCCGGTCATCTGGACAGCTTCCGCTTTCATGCAGGCGATTTTTCTGGAGTGCTCAAGGGCAGCCGGCTGGATGAAGTGAAACAAATGACCCTCGATGGAGTGATCTTCAAGCCCACTTCGCCCCCAGCCTCCATCGGCCTTGGCGAACTCACCCTGGCAGCCACCGATCTCCGGGCAGCCGGCCGGCTGAAGGAGGGAGAATCCTCCGCCGCCCAGGTCGCCCTCGAGGATGGACGTACTCTCAGCCTCGACACCACGGTCGAGTCGCCCCGCCCCAGCGTCACTCTCATTGGCAAAAGCATTCAGCCCGCCGCTTCGAGCGCATCCGACGGCGTTTCGCCTCCCGGCCAGATTCAGCTCACCGGTCCGAACGAACTTCCGTTGAACGCGCAGTTGACCTTTTCCATTCGCGCTCAGGCGCCGCCGGCTTTTTCAGCCGATACAAAGGTGGAGGTGGCGACCCTCCAGAATTCCTTTTCGACCGAGATTACCCTCAGCAGCGGCTTGATCCTGGAGGACGCTCAAGTTGCCCTGGCGACGCTCGACACGGGCAAGGCCTTCGGTCCGTCGGCCTTCGGGCCGATCCGCTTCCGGGTCGTCGAAGACGGGGTTGCGGGCGACTGGCAGCCTTTGGCCACCCTGGTTCGCGTGCCGCTCTTTCATGGCCTGAAGTGTGCCGCCCAGTCGGGCGAGCCCTGCAAACTGACAGGCTCCCGGCTATTTCTGGTCGATTCCATCTCCAACGATCCGCAGTTCGATCATCCTGTCCAGGTTTCAGAGGGTTTCCCGGGCTACGTTCTGGAGGTTCCGCATCCCATCGATGGCCAACTTTATGTGAAGCTTCACGACGATCCTTCGGTGGTGAATCCGGTAGTCTTCTTCGACGCAAAACACGCTTTGCCGCGCGCCTCCGCCGCACCGGCATCGGGCACGGTTGAACCCGCTATCGTTCCGCTTTCCAAACCCGCCCCCGCTTTGTCGTCTGCGCCTCCGCAACCGGAACCGGCGGTGCAGGGGACCAGTTCGCCTCAACCTTCGAGCCCGGCTTCACCGCGGGCCGCGCCTTCTTCCGCGCAACCGCAGCAACCCGAAGCCGCTCCTGCAACTGCCGCTCCTGCTCGGGCAACCGGCACTCCAGCCCCGGCCGGTCCGGCATCTGCCACGCCAATTGCGCCCGCTTCGGCTGTTCAGTTGTCCGCGAAGGGTCAAAGTTAGAGCAAAACCAGAGTAAACGTGCCCTCGCGGAACGCATGCGAGGTGGCTTTTTCTTGAGGAAAAACCCACTTTGAGCGATAGCCTCTGGGTACAGCTACTCTGGTTTTGCTGTAGCAGTCAGATTGCGAAGAATGATTGATCGAGGAAGAACATGACCAAGAAGCGGGTAGTAATTGTTGGAGGCGTGGCGGGCGGCGCAACCTGCGCAGCACGTTTGCGCAGGCTGGATGAAAACGCACAGATTGTTCTGCTCGAACGCGGGCCTTATGTCTCTTTTGCCAACTGCGGTCTGCCTTACCATGTGGGCGGTGTGATCGCCGAAGAATCGAAGCTGTTGCTGGCTACGCCCAAGCTGTTTCACGACCGGTTCAATGTTGAAGTCCGTCCGCGCAACGAGGGGATGGCCATCGACCGCGCGGCTTCAGTCCTCATGGTGCGCGATCTGGACACGGGGCGCGAGTACCGCGAGCCCTACGATGCGCTGGTGCTCTCTCCGGGCGCTGCGCCCATCTGCCCGCCCTGGCCGGGGATCGATCTGCCCGGAATCTTTACCCTGCGCACCGTTCCCGACAGCCGGGAGATTCGCAGTTGGATCGAAACCAGGTCTCCGCGCAAGGCGGTTGTGGTGGGTGGCGGATTTATCGGCCTCGAAATGGCGGAAAATCTCGTTCTCCGCGGGATCAGCGTCACGGTGGTTGAAATGGCGGCGCAGGTGATGCCGCCTCTCGACGCGGAGATGGCCCAGTACGCCAGGCGCCATCTGGAAGCCAAAGGAGTGAAGCTGGCGCTGTCGGATGGCGTGACCGGGTTCGAGCAAGGCGGCGATGGGGGCCTGCTGGTGCACACAAAGAGCGGGGCCGTTTACGAGGCGGACCTGGTGATTCTGGCCATCGGCGTGCGTCCGGAGATAGGGCTGGCGCGCGCGGCGGGCCTCGAGATCGGCGAGCGAGGCGGGATTCGCGTCGATCCCCAGATGCGCACCAGCGACGCGCACATCTGGGCCGTCGGAGACGCGGTCGAAGTGAAAAACCGGATTACGGAGCAGTGGGAACTGGTTCCTCTGGCAGGCCCCGCAAACCGTCAGGCGCGCGTCGCCGCGGATGCGATCTGCGGCCGCGATTCGCACTTTGCGGGCGTTCTGGGAACGGCGGTCTGCGGTTTCTTCGGCTTGACCGTGGCGCTGACCGGCGCTACGGAAAAGTCCTTGCTCCGCGCTGGAATCAGCGATTTCAAGTTCATTTATCTGCATCCGGTGCAGCACGTCGGCTACTATCCTGGCGCGCAGGCGATGCATCTGAAGCTCTTGTTTCGCTCTTCGGATGGCCGCCTGCTGGGTGCGCAGGCCGTGGGAGGCGAGGGCGTTGCGCGACGCATTGACGTGATCGCGACGGCCATTCAGATGAAGGCGACGGTCTTCGATCTGGAGGAAGAAGAACTGTGCTACGCTCCGCAGTTCGGCGGCGCCAAGGACGCGGTGAATTTTGCCGGCATGATCGCCTCCAACGTGATGCGCGGCGATATGGAGCTCGCTCCCTGGGATGGGTTGGAGTCGACGGGTGCGTTTCTGCTGGACGTGCGCGAGCCCAATGAGGTCATGGCTGGCGCCATCCCCGGATTCGTGAATATTCCGCTGGGTCAATTGCGCGCCAAGCTCGACGAACTTCCGCGCTCCAAGGAGATCTGGGTGACCTGCGCCGCCGGACAGCGCGGCTACTACGCCGCCCGCATTCTTGCCCAGCACGGATTCCGCGTCAAGAACCTTTCGGGCGGGTACAGGATCTATAACGCATAGCAGGGAAGCACGCGATCCGCATCTCCGGCTGCCCGTGTCAGGGCAGCCAAATAGATCTTCAGACGTTCCGCCTGGCCGGAGGAATCTGGTTGCTGCCGGCTCATGGACCCCAACCTACCGCCTCCCAACCGCCAGCAACGGAAAAATCGAAGATACTCCATATTCGTCGCTCCTCATTGCTCGTACTGAGAAAGATTGGCTCCCAGCGCCGCCCGCGGGAAAGCTCATAACAGGCTCTCGGGTGGGATACAAGATGCCCACTCGAGAGCAAGAGGAGAAATGCTCTATACGTTCGAAAATCAGTGTGATCGTACAAAAAGGCGCTTCCAGAAGCCGCCTTTGCCGCCTTGGGCTGCATCGCCTCCGGGCTCTGAGCCGTCGTTTCTGCTGGGCTGGGCGGCAAACTTCCTGGCGCGGAACTTCAGCGGGACTCGCTCCACCAGCCCCACGGGCTCCGGTTGCATGGGCCATCGAGCGCCCCCGACCGCAGCCCGCGGATTGCTCACGAACAGCCGCCGCGCCGTCTCTTCGCCGGCCCGCTGGGCCACGTAGTGATAGGCTTTTTTCAGATGCGGCGGCCGCCCGCTCAGGTTGTGCGCGTCGGTGGCCAGAAAATGAATCCAGTTGCGTTTCAGCAACTCGTTGGAAAAGGCCTCCGCGGCCCTGCCGAAGCGGCCATACAACGAGGCGGCAGTGACCTGGACCAGGCAACCCATCCGCATCCACCCGGCCAGCATCTCCGGCTGGCCCAGCACGGACGCATAGCGCTCCGGATGGGTGACGATGAGCGTGTAACCGGCGGTTTGCAGCATCGACAGCGCGTCGCTCATCTGCGGCGGAATCGAGGTGCTGGAAAATTCAATCAGCAGGTAGCCCCGGCCGCCGATGGAGTAGCGCAGGGGGTTGGCCGCCGCGTCGAAGATGTTTTCAGCGCTCATGTGGAAGTCGCAGGCCAGGCTCAACTCCATCTGCCCATTGAGCCGCTGGCGCAACTCCGCGTACCGCTCTTCGATCAGCGCTTCCTGGTACGGGTAGCTGTGGATCGCGTGCGGAGTGCAGACAATGTGGGTCACGCCTTCGTCCGCGGCCTCGCGCGCCATGGCGAGCGAGGTTTGGAGATCGGGCGAGCCGTCGTCGACTCCGTAGATCAGGTGATGATGAATGTCGATCATGGTTGCGCCAGCCTCGAGTACGAGCTGTTAGCTTCTAGCTATCAGCTATCAGATATCAGCCCGTTCCCACGCCCAAGAAACGCCGCGCGCCCCTGGCCTTAGAACCCAATCCCAATTGGTCAGATCTGCAGGCCGCAGCCGTGCGCGCAAAAAGCTAAAGGCGAACAGCAAAAGCTGAAAGCTGAGGGCTGAAAGCTGCCTTTCCTCACTTCGTGGCCAGCGCTTCGATCATCGAGGCGAAGACCTTCCAGCCGTCGGCCGAGCCGAGAATCTGCTCGCTGGAGCGGTCCGGATGGGGCATCATCCCCAGCACGTTGCGGTTTTCGTTGAGGATGCCCGCAATGTTGCTCAAAGAGCCATTGGGATTCGCCTCCGGGGTCATCTCTCCCGCAGGGGTTACGTACCGGAAGGCGATCCGGTCCTCGGCCTCCAGCCGCCGCAGATCCTCCGGCGTGCAGAAGTAATTTCCCTCCATGTGGCCGATGGGAATCTGGAGCACGTCGCCCTTCGCAAGCTGGTTCGTAAACGGACTATCGGCGGTTTCCACGCGCAGATGAACCTGTTTGCAGATGTATTTCAGTCCGGCGTTGCGCATCAGCGCGCCGGGCAAAAGGCCGGACTCGGTGAGAATCTGAAAGCCGTTGCAGATGCCCAGCACCAGCCCGCCGTCGGCGGCAAAGCGCTTGACCGCCTGCATGACGGGCGAAAAGCGCGCGATGGCGCCGGTGCGCAGGTAATCGCCGTAGGCAAAGCCGCCCGGAACCAGCACCGCGTCCACGCCTTCGAGGTTCTCGGAATCGTGCCAGAGAAAGGTGACGGGCTGGTGAGCCACTTCGGCAATCACGTTGTAGGTGTCGTGGTCGCAGTTGGAGCCGGGAAAGACTAAAACGCCAAATTTCATGCCTCTAGGGTATCAGCTTCCTGGCGCTGTGCGGGCAGGCGCCGCGGCGGCGTCGGCTTGCCGGGGGCGGAAGGCGATTTTATGCCAGAGCCGATCAATCTCCCGCCCGAGGCTCCCCCCTTGGCGCTCCGGCCGGATACTCTCGCCCGGCGGCAGAAAAGCTCTTACCGGCCTGGCTGAAAGACCCCGGTTTTCTGAGTCGCCTGCGATGGTATACTCACAAGGTCAGGCGCGTGCCGCGCCACCATTTTCACTACCTTTGAGGTTCTCATGTCCGGCCATTCAAAATGGGCCACAATCAAGCACAAGAAGGGCGCGCTCGATGCCAAGCGCGGCAAGATATTCACCCGCCTGCTCAGAGAAATCGCCGTTGCCGCCAAAGGGGGCGGCAACCCCGACAGCAATGCCCGGCTGCGCACCGCGGTTCTGGCGGCCAAGGCCGAAAACATGCCGCAGGATAACATCAAGCGGGCCATCCAGCGCGGCACGGGCGAGTTGGAAGGCCTGAGCTACGAGGAGATCACCTTCGAGGGCTACGGCCCCGGCGGCGTAGCGGTGATCGTCGACGTGCTGACCGACAACCGCAACCGCGCGGTAAGCGAAATCCGCCACGCCTTCTCGAAAAACGGCGGCAATCTGGGCGAATCCGGCTCGGTGCGGTTCATGTTCCACAAAAAAGGCCTCATTGCCGTTGAAAAGGGCGCTGCTACAGAAGAGCAGTTGATGGATATCGTGCTCGAACACGGCGGCGAGGATCTGAACGACGAAGGCGATACGTGGGAGATCATCACCGACCCGGCGGCGCATGAGGCCGTTGCGGCGGCCGTCAAGACAGCCGGCATTCCCACGGTGATGAGCGAAGTGACCCTGGTGGCCACCACCTATACCAAGCTCGAAGGCAAGGAAGCCAGCCAGATGATCCGCCTGCTCGAAGCTCTCGAAGACTGCGACGATACACAGAATGTCCATTCGAACTTCGATATGGACGCGGAGCAGATGGAAGCGGCAGCCGGCTAGGCAAACCACGGGGGCAGATCCAAAGGCCGCCCGGTCGAGGCGGCCTTTTTATCATGATTCAGCAACGCTCAATCAGGAAAGGGAATACTTTGAGCCGAATCCAGATGCTTTTTGTGATTCTCATCGCGGCGGGAGTGCTCACGGCGGGAGCAGGCTTCGCCGCCGCCCAGACTTCAGATCCCGCCCAGGCCGCTCGCGCGCCGGAGCCGGTGAACCCTGTAGCCCAGGTTCGCCAGGACCGGAGCTGGGAGTTTGGTCCGTTCGTCAACTATGGCAACGGCTTCGGCAATCGCTCCGACTATAAATTTCTCTCGGCCGGTGTCCAGCTTGGCAAGCCGTTGACCCCGGTTCTTGGTTCCGGCATCTTCAGCGGCCAATTCGAACTGGCCGGCAACATCATGCCGTTGTGGCAGGCGTACACGCCGGCTCCGCATACGGCCGAAGGCACCTGCATTCTGAGCGGTACCCCCACCCCCTGCACGTTGCAGTACGGCGGCGGAACCTTCCGCGGCGTCAGCCTTACGCCGGTCATCCTGCGCTGGAATTTCCTCACCAAATCGCGGCGCATTCAGCCCTGGGTGCAAGCCGCGGGCGGGCTCATCTATACGACCCACAAATTTCCGCCAAACTACGGGAGCGCGCAAGTCAACGGCCAGCCTGTTCTGGTGGACGGCGGAACCTGCGTGTGGAACTTTACTCCCCAGGGCGGCGGCGGATTCCACTACTTCATCCGGCCCAAGCGGTCGATCGATGTGGGCATCAATGCCGTGCATATCTCCTCCGCCTCGCTGGGCGACCGCAACCCCGGCGTCAATGCCAGCATTCAGATTCAAGTGGGCTACACCTTTTGGAAGTAGCGGGTTTGCCGGCGGCGGTTGGTTGCCGCCGGGTTGATTCTCGTGCGCGAAAGGAGCCATGAGCGAGCCGGTTGTCGAGTGCGTACCAAACTTCTCCGAGGGCACGGATGCCCGGCGGGTCGAGGCGATCGTGGCCGCGATGTGCGTCGATGGGGTGCGTCTGCTCGACTGGTCGATGGACGCCGCCCACAACCGCTCGGTGGTGACGATCGCCGGTGATCCGGCGGCAGTGGTCGAGTCGGCGGTGCGCGGCGCGGGCAAGGCGGCGGAACTGATCGACCTGACCCGCCAGCGGGGAGTTTATCCGCGTATCGGCGCGGCCGACGTGATTCCCTTCGTGCCCATTTCGGGCATCAAGCTGGAGCAATGCGTGCTGCTCGCCCGCCAGGCGGGTCTGGAGATCTGGCGTCGTTTCAATGTGCCGATCTTCTTTTACGAGGCGGCTGCCGCGCGGCCCGATCGCGCCAGCCTCGAAGATGTGCGCCAGGGCCAGTTCGAAGGACTGCGCACGGCGCTCAGCAAGGACTCTTCCCGCCGTCCCGACGTGGGCGGACCCAATTTGCATCCTACGGCCGGCGCCTGCGCAGTCGGCGCCCGCAAGTTTCTGGTTTCTTATAACATTTATTTCGATTCGCCGGACGTGGCCTTGGTGCGCTCCATGGCCCGCGAGCTTCGCTCCTCCTCAGGCGGCCTGAAGGGTGTCAAGGCGCTGGGAGTCGTGGCCCGCGGCCGGGCTCAATTGGTCATGAGCATCCCCGACTTCACGGCCACGCCCCTTTCCGAAGTCTTTCGCGCGGTCTCGGCCCTGGCTCTGCGGCATAAGACCGCGCCCGTCGAGGGCGAGATCATCGGACTGCTGCCTGAAGCCGCCTGTGAGCGGGAGAGCGAGTGGATGCGTCAATTGACTGGGTTCGATGCCCAAACCAAGATTCTGGAGCGACGCCTTGAGGCTCCTTTGTCCTGGCCGAAAGCCGCAGTACCGCCGGGCAGGTCTGATCAGCGCGTCGACTTCAGGGCTGGAAGGTAAAATAAGAACCGAAGAGAAGCGGCATTTTTTGCCATCGAGTATCGAGGCGAGCAGAGATTCGGAAGCCGTTTCCCGCCCATGGACTCAACAATTGCCGCAGAGGTTAAGAATGAATTCGTTGAAGGGTTTTGTGAAAATTTCAATTCCGGTACTTTTGCTGGCCGCGGCCGTCTCGGCGCCGGCGGCGCAGTTGTCCACCGATGCGCGCGGCGCGATTCCGCACGATGTGCAGCAATTGGTGGCCATCGACTACCAGACCATGGAGAACTCGACCGCGGCCATGAATTTGCGTAACCGCGTCATGCCGCCCGAGCTCAAGCGCTTCGAAGATGCGCTCGAAAAGTCCGGCCTGAACGAAAATCACGATGTCGAGCAGTTGGCCTTTGTGCTGTTTCGCCCCAAGAGCGGGGGAGATCAACTGGATACCGTCGGCATCGCTCAGGGCCAGTTCTCTGTGCAGGATATTCTAGCCAACTTCCGCAAGCAAAAGCAGAAGGTTGTGCTAGTGCGCACCAACCGGGTTTATCCGCTGGCGAAGACGGGAATGGTGGTCTGTTTTGTTGATCCTTCGACGATGGTTTTCGGCGATTCCGAGGCGGTCCGGTTGGCGCTTGATGCCCGCGACGGCATGGCGCCCAGCATCCTCACCAACGGAACGATGATGAACGCCATGAGAACCGTGGACTACGAGCCGCTGTGGAGCATTCTTGATCAGAAGGGAACCCAGACGATGATGAAGCAGGTGCTGGGCGAGGCCGGCTCGGTCACCGACTTTGATGCGGTGCGCAAACGCCTGGAGGCCTCGTGGTACTCGATGGACTTTCAGCACGGGGTCAAATTCGACCTCACCATCTCGACCGGCGACAACTTTGCCGCGGCTACCCTTTCCTCACTGATGACAGCCGCGCTGATGGTGCGCAAGATGAGCAGCTCGGACGCCGAGAAACAGGCTCTGAGCGCCACCAGCATTACCTCCGACGCGGGACTCCTGTCCATCCACTTTGCCACCAGCGACGACGGCTTCACCAGCCTCCTGCAATCGCCGCTGTTCCAGAGCATGGTGCATTGAGACTTCTGACGCCAGGTCTGCGAGCCTCTCCGGGCACAGGATGTGCCGCTCCAGGAATCGCTCCGCCGCTGGAAATTTTCCGGCTGGGCAGAGAAAGCGCTCACGTTCTCTTTCTTGAAGAGCAGGGTTGCCCGCCGCCCTGCTCGCATTCCTGGCTTTGATTCATCGTGTCGCTGCAGTACACCCGGTTTCGCCCGTTTTGCTTGGCTTTGTAGAGAGCCTCGTCGGCCCGCTCGATCAGGTCCAGCGAGTGCCTGCCGAATTCGGGTACCGTGGTCGCGCAACCTACAGAGACGGTGACGATCTCCGGCTGATTGCCGCGATGTGGCAGCCGGCGCAGGCGCACAGCCTCGCATATTTCGTCGGCCACCTGCCGGGCGCCCTCGCTTGTGGTGTTCGGCAAGATGACGACAAACTCCTCTCCGCCGAAGCGCGCCACCAGGTCTCCAGGCCGTGCGACCACATCCTGGCAAGCCTCGGCCACCTGCTTGAGGCAACTGTCGCCGCGCGTGTGACCGTAGGTGTCGTTGTAGGGCTTGAAAAAGTCCGCGTCGATCATCAAAATCGAGAGCGGCTGATGTTCGCGCATGGCCCGCCGCCACTCGCTGGCGATGTACTGGTCGAAGTGACGACGGTTTGCCAGGCCGGTCAGCCCGTCGGTCAGGGCCAGCGCTTCCACGGCGCGATAGGCCTCTTCGAGTTGCTGCTCGGCGCGCTTGCGCTCGGAAATATCGCGAACCGTATTCAGAATTCCAATCGGAACGCCTGTCTCCGGATCTCGCACCAGGCGCAGCGCCGCCTCCACCCAAAGATACTCGCCGTTCTTCATCCGGACACGAACCTCGATCATGCCCCCTTCAGCGCCGGAGCGCAGCCGGCGCACCTGCTCCTCGGCCTTGGGCAGATCCTGCGGATGTAACATCGCCAAACTGTGATGCGCCAGAATCTCTTCCTGCTTCCAGCCTCCCATACTCTCCGCGGCCCTGGAAACGTAGCTTCGATGGCCGTTGAAGTCGGCAAGGATGATCACGTCGCGGGAGTTTTCCGTCACCAGTGTATGCAGGGAGACGATCTCCCGGAGTTTGCGTTCGGTGACCTTCTGCCGCTCCAGGACCACCGAGATGCTATAGAGCATGAACATTCCGGTGATGATAAACAGTTGCAGATGAAAGATGGGCCCCGCCTTGTTGATAAACCCAACGGCCGCCAAAGGGCCCTGTCCGCGCGTGGTGAACCAGCTTCCCGCCGCGGCGATTTCTAGCAACGAAAAGGCAGCCCAACCCTGGTCTACACGGAGCGCTCCGATGACCAGAAGTGGATAGACCAGAAACAGCAGCGGCACCCTGATCTGACAGAATGCGGCGATCGCAACCGCCGCCGTCAGCGCCAGGTAAAGCCCCCCTTGCCGCCATCCGCTGCGTCCGTTGAAATCGGATCGGGAGATGGCCACGCAGGTGGGCGTCAGGACCGCAATTCCCAGCCCGTCTGCTCCCGCCCACCGCAACAGCGCATACCCCAAAGGGAGTTCGGTCCACGACTGGCTGATCAACGCGTGCACCAATCCCACCGCGATGGGAGCGGCGAACACAGCAAAGCCGATAAAGCGGAGCAGATAAGAGATATCGGTAAAGCGGGGAAGCTGCGCCGAACGCCGTCGCATCAGCAGGGCGGCAATCAACACCTCCGCGATGTCCAGCACGCTATACAGCACTTGAATCCGCCAGGTGTGATGGACGATCGCGCCTCCCAGCGCAAGAGCCAACCAGCCGGTGAGCAGATAGGCCGGCCAGCGCCATCGCGGAGCCAGCAGCAGGTAGGCGAGCAGAATCCCGTTTCCCGCCCAGATCAGCTCGCCCCCGTTCCCCTGCCACTCGAACAGACTGACAAGAACCGTAGCCAGCACGATCAGGAGCAGGCAACCCGCCAGGCGCAAGGCAAACCCATACTCTCGCAACCACCGCCTTGGCCGGCGGCTGTTCCTGGGTGCGTGCCTCGCGCTCATTTGGCTCTCCTGATCCGATTATCGGTAATTTGAGGAATAAAAATAGGTTGCCGACCGCGTTTCCCGCTGTTTTCTGCCACTCCGTGGAAGAGTGCTCCGGCGCCCTCGAAATGTTCGCATCCGGTATATAAGCGCCGCTTTGTCAACTGGATACGAGGGATGAGCTGCGGCGGGAACCAGTCCAGGAAGCAGGGTTCCAGTGAAAGCCTTCACGTCCTCCACAGCCATGAACTTTATTCTAGCCGTCGGTCTTCGCTCACCGCGCCTTCGGCTTGATGCCCGGCAGCAAGCTTCTTTTCCACCCGGTCCAGCCGCTTCAGCAGCTCGGGCAGCCGCTGAAAGACGGCCACCGCCCTCAGCCAGACGCGGTTGTCGAAGCCCGGCGTGCCGGAGATCATTTTGCCCGCCGGAATGTCGTGCGAGATGCCGCTCTGCGCGGTCAGAATCGCGCCATCGCCCACTGTGCAGTGACCGGCGACGCCCACTTGCCCAGCCAGGATGACGTTCGAGCCCACCACCGACGAGCCAGCCAGCCCCGTCTGCGCGCAAACCAGCGTGTTCTCGCCCACCCGCGAACCGTGCCCGATCTGCACCAGGTTGTCCACCTTGCTCCCGTCGCCGATCTCCGTCGCGCCCACCGTCGCCCGGTCGATGCATGCATTGGCTTGCACGTCCACCCGGTTGCCCAGCCGCGCCGGGCCGGACTGCGGAATCTTTTCCCAGTGGCCTTGCTCGTTTTTGGCGAAACCGAAGCCGTCCGCGCCGATGACCGCGCCGTTCTCCAGGGTCACATGATCGCCAAGAATGCAGTTTTCCCGCACCACGGCATGAGCGTGCGCAAAAAAATGGCTCCCAGCTTCGACTCCGGAGTAGAGCACCACGTGAGGCAGCAGCGTGGCGTGCTCGCCCAGTTTTACATGCGGGCCGACGACCGCGTACGCCCCGATATGCGCTCCCGAGCCGATCACCGCCGTGGGGTCGATGATCGCCGTCGGATGAATGCCCGGCGCGTAAATCGGAGCCTGATAAAACATCCCCAGCGTGCGCGAAAAGGCGAGGTAGGGGTTTTGAATCCGCAGCGTCGCCGCTTCAATCTCTGGAAATCCGGGCTCGACCACGACGGCCGCCGCCCTGGTCCGGCGCGCCAGACCTGCGTACTTGGGATTGGCCACGAAGGTCACCTCCGTCGGTCCGGCCTCCTCAATCCCTTTCACGCCAGTCACTTCCAGCTCCGCGTCCCCGCGCAGCTCAGCCTTCAACCGGGTTGCCAATTCGCCTAGCTTCATGCGAAGAATTGTACCGGAACGGGCTACGGCGGACGCTGTGCCGCCGCCGAAAGCGCATATGTCCGGTGCGCCTACCCTTCGTTCCGGTCCTGCGGGAGCTCATCCTGGTCTTGGTCCTGGTTCTGATCCTGCGGAAAAAGTTCCGGCTGTTCGGCTTCCGGCAGCGCGGCATCGGTTTGCGGGCGCCGCCTGGCTGCCACGCGGTTCACCACTTCGAGGGTTTCAATCGCCTGGCGCGGCACGTAAATCCTTTGCGTGTTCGAGCGCGTGTCGGGCGGGGTCAGCAGCAGCCCCACGCCCTCCACGAGCGAACGGTCGTTGGCCGCCAGGCCTTCCAGCTCTTCGCCGTCCGTCAAGGTCAGCCTGAGCCAGAGGCCGGGAGTGCGCGGACGGACAGCGAACCGTTTGCGCAGAAGCCGCTCCGGATTGGCCGAGTCAGCCGGCAGGGTAGGGAATTCGCGCACATAACAGACCCACTTCACCTGCTCCCAGCTCATGCGCAGCACCTTGCCGGTCAGGTCCAAAATCTCCAGTTCGGCAGCGTCCTGGCCAATGCCCGACCCCGCATAGCCGGCGCACCAGTCGCGGGAGAACTTGCGGACGATTACCGGTTTGCGTTGAGAAGCCATCGCTCAGGATTGTCGCACAGAAGGGGGATGCGAAGATGCACAACGGATCGTATGCTGATTTCGGCCCTACGGTTTAAGGGACCGGGATTTGCCCGCCATGTGAGACGGGAAGCGGGCGCTTGCCGAGCAAGCCGGGGCGCAAGAACCGGCAAACCCCCCGTACATTGAACAAAATATGAAGAAAATCCAAGTGGGAGGGGACTAGCCAAGCCCGGCCGCTTGTGTTAATGTACTTGTTTGCAACCATTGCCTAGCCATACTCTAAGAGCAGCAACATGAGACACTTGGCAGGGTTATCAGACAGGCGAAATCAGGAACCCGAATGCCCGATTACATCTATCTTCTGGAGAACCGTCTTTCGGCCGACCAGCAGAGCGCTCTGCGCCATTTGCGTGAGGCAGCCAGCGAAGCCGATACGATTTTGTTTCTAACCGGGGATGCGGTGCGCGACCTGACCAGCGGCCACGCCGTACGCGGCCTGGAAGTGGCAGTGCATGGAAATGCGCTCGACCTCAAGAAAACAATTGAGAAACTGGGCGGCAATGTGTGGGGCGAAAACGAAGCCTCCCGCTCCCTTTACCTGTGCTTTCCCGGCACGGTGCGCGTCGATCTGGTCAGCACGCACCGCGTGGAGGCTCCCAGGCCGGGCAAGCTTGTCTATCACCCCGCCTCCATTCAGGAGTACCTTCGCAGCCGCGATTTCACGGTCAACGCCATGGCCATTTCCCTCAACGAGGGCTCGTTCGGCCTGCTGATGGACCCCATGAACGGCGCTGCGGACATCGAGTCCAGGTCATTGCGCCTGGTATCAAACTACGGTTTTCTCGATCAGCCTTCGCTGCTGATTCGCGCCACGCGCTACCTTGCGCGCCTGGGATGGGAGATGGAAGCCAAAACCCGCGCCCGTTATGACAATGCCAGGGAAGCGGGGGTCATCGAGTACCTTTCCGCAGAGGCGCGAAGCCGGGAGCTGGAGCAGATTGGCCACGAGGAAGAGGGGCTGAAGGTCTTGCGCGCGCTCGAAGCCGAAGGATGGATGCAGGTTCTGTTTCCGGCCTGGACCGCGGCCAAGGCCGATGAGGAAGCGCTGACGGCGTTGCACGATCTGGCCGTCGAATTGCTGCATCGAGGGCGTTCATGCGGATATGTCGGCGGCGCAGATGCGTCTGCTCACCGCCAAGCTGCCTGCCAAGGATCTTATCCGCGCTCAAGAAGCTGATGCTGCGCCCCGGCTTTGTCGAAGAGTGGAACAGCCTGGATGCGCTGGCCGCCGGATTTGCCAAAGTGCTTGCTGGCCAAGGAGAATGCGACGCCCTCGGCCAGCTTCAAGCTATTCACGAGCTATGATCCAGAAGCGATTCTTTGGCTTGGATTTACCAGCAAGGATGCAGCCGTCAAGGAACGCTTCAACCTGTTCCTCAAGGTCTGGCCGGGGGTTCGCCAGCGCATTCCTCATGCCCTGATGCAGGAGATGCGGATTACCGCCGAATTGCGCGGCCTACGAGGAGATTGTACGGGCTGTTTTCCTTCAATTGATCGACGGGAACCTCACTACCCCGGAGGAAGCCCGCGCTTTCCTCGAACCCTATTCGCCGCCTGCTCCGCCGCCTACGGTCACGATCAAACGGCCGCGGGCCAAGCGCGGCGGAGAGTCCAAAGTTCATGACGACTCCTTCGATGACGAAGAAGACGAGTCCGAGGAGCGATTGGACGACGATGAGGATCTGGACGATATCGGCGGCGAGGACGATGAGTCTGTCCTTGGCCCGGATCTTCCCAAAGTCGCTCTGAACGTTGACCTCGGCGAGGATTCGGACGACGATGACGACGAGCCGGAGGACGAGCAGCCTGCGTCTTCGGCAGGGAAGCGAGGCCAGAAACCGCCTGCGCAAGCCGTCTCTGCCAAGGCGCATTCAGGAACCAAGCAACCGCCCGCAAAAGCGGAGAAGCAGCCGGTCAAACCTGCGGTCTCCGAGCCGGAGAAATCGGGAAAGACCGCTCTCGTCTCCAGGCCGAAAATTGCGCCGGAGGCCGAATCGAAGTCCCGGCCCGCGGCCACGGACAAATCCCCGGCCAAATTGAAGCCGACCTCGGATAAAGCCGCCAAGACTCCCGTTCAAAAGGCGGTTGCAGCGGCAAAACCCGTCTCGAATAAGATGCCGGCGAAGTCTCTCGCCAAGCCCATGGTCAAGCCAGCGGTCAAGGCGCCCATGAAGGGTGCTCCAAAACCTTCGGCGAAGGCGTCTTCGAAACCCGCTGCCAAAGCCCCGGCATTGAAGCACGCGTCCACGGCGAAAGAGTCTGCTTCTACGTCGGGCTCCAAGACCGTGGCGGGCAAGAAGGCTGCCAAGGCGGCAAAGAGAAGCTAGAGCATCTCTCTTCTTGCTATCGAGTGGGCTTCTTGCGTCCCACCCTAACCACAAAAACAGGGACGGGTCGAGGGTGGGGCACCCAGACTTTATACCTTCAGGAGAAATGCTTTAGGGCCTGTTCACGTTGATTGTCGAGTGGTTTTGAAAGGGCACAGCTTCAGCCATGCCGCAAAATATCCAATAAAACTACGAGATTTAGCTCCTGAGGAATGCTTCTTCCTCTAAATCAATAGGAAATTTGCTCTAAAATCCTGCTGACCTTTGCAACTATTTTCGGCGTGGCGGAAGAGGGAACCTGACGCCCAATTTGAATTCGTCGCGGGGCGGGGAACGGAGATTCAAACCTGTCAATCGCGTCCCCAAAAACCTCAAGAGGGAAGGCGGATCGCGCTGTATGGCGGGCACTTCAAGGGGAGATGGCTCTGAAGCGGATTGCGCCTCTTGCCGTACAGCGAGCCCAAGACAAAGCTCAAGTTAGAACGGAGCGGCTACTGCTCCTGTGAGGCGAACGCGGCACTGTTTGCAAGGCAGAATATGGACAACAAACCCTATTCAAAGCCTGCAACAGTAACCGCAGCCGAGACAGCCGCCGCCGCCGAGCCTTGTTTCAATCGGCTTCAATCAAAGAGGATCTGCTGGACTGTGTGGTCATCAGATCCCCCTGGAAGCCTGATTACCTGCCGCGACCGCGCGAACCGCCGCCGCCACCGCCGCTGCCCTTGCGCGCCTGGTAGCAATCCCGGCAGAAAACCGGGCGATCGCCACGCGGTTCGAAAGGCACTGTTGTAGGCTGGCCGCAACCCGAACAAATCACAGGTGTACCCTGTGCCGGAGCCGAACGGTAGCCGGACCCCCCCTGGTCGTTCTTCTTTGCCTACGGCAATTCTTGCAACGCTTTGGGGTCGAATAACCACGTTCCTGAAAGAACGCCTGATCAGCAGCGGTGAAGGTGAAGTCCTGCCCGCAATCGCTGCACTGAAGTTGAATATCTCCGGCCATGGGTCTCCTCGTGGAAATTGTACAGCCCAATCTGTTCTTTCGGTACAAGTATTCTTTTGAATCGAAAAAACTTATGCGGAGACGGACTTTATTTGGTTAACGGTGAAGCAGGACGAAGCCGCGCACTGATGGCCAGTTAGATCTCCCACCAATCGAAGGCGGCCATGCGCGGATAGTAGAGGCCTGCGCGGGCGGGCGCGCCTTCGCCGCGCAGGTCGGTCAAAATCTGCGCATAGGCTTCAACCTGAGGACCGAAGAGCGCGCGGAACTCCGGCAGTACGACGGCAGGGTCGATATTCTCGGCGTGCGCAGTCTTGTAGTCGATGATCCACCAGCAATCCTCCCCATCCGAGCCCGGCGCGGCGCCAGCCTGAAAGACGCGGTCCGGGCGCACGGTGCGCAGTTGGCCGGCGGCGACTCCTGCCCAGCCAGCCTCGCTCTCCGCGCCCACATGCGGCGAGAGTATCCAGGAGCCGATGGGGTTGCAGGATGCGTCGAGTGCGTGTTGAAGAGCTTGGGCGGCCATCTGCCCGGCCTGCGGAGGATCGATGCCGAGGCCGCAAAGCTGGGCGGCGACGCGGGAATCAAAGCTCCGGAGAGCGGAGCGGGCAGCGGGCCAATCCAGCTTCGTGCGCAGCCGGGCCAGTTCTTCGAGTAGCGTGTGAACGGCCGTTCCCAGGGCTCGGGAGCGAAGTCCTCCCTCGTGGCGGGCGTAAAACCGGACAGGACCAGCGCCGACTGCAGCCGATTCCGCGGCGGTTTGTACGGACGCTGCTGGCATAGGCTGGTAATCGGACGGCAGGCGGCGCAGCAGCGTGGGCCGGATCGGGGAGGGCATTTCGAGCAGATTGCTTTCGCCGGAGGCGGCGATGGATTCGATCTCCTTCGCTTTCGTCGGCGCGCTCCAGTGGCTCCGCGCGGTTCCGGCGCGCTTCCATTCTTCAAAGCGCGCGCGAACCTCCTCTTCCAGCGCCGGCCAGGCCGTGGCCAGCAGGCTATTGCAGGGTTCCACCAGCGTGAAGCTCGCCGCCTTCTTCTTTGCAGGCGGGGCGGGCGAAAAGGTGCAGTTCCTCGCGGGCGCGGGTGGCGGCGACGTAGAGAATGCGCCGCGTCTCCTGCGATTCGCGCTCGCGATAGACGCGATCGACCCAGGCCTTGGCCTTGCCGCGGTCTTCGCCCTTGCGCTGGAAGGGCGCGATCAGAAACTCGGTGATCTCGCCGGATTCGTCGGGCTCGGCGAGCCCGCGTTCCAGCCAGGAGAGCATCTTGCGGCTGCCGCGCCCGCTCGCGGCCTGCAGCTCGGGCACGATGACCACCTCGAACTCCAGGCCCTTGGATTTGTGGATGGTCATCAACTGCACGCCGCAATCGCTGCTGGCCTCGGGGTCGGGCAGGGCGGTGAGCTTGTCGAGCGCCGCGTCAAGGCGCGGGGCCGAGCAGATCTTGTTCGCCGCCGGGGAGACGGTCCAGGCAACTCCAGAGCAGGTCGAGGTTGGCGCGGGCGGTCGCGTCCACGCAGGCCGCGCCGCCCAGCTGCAGCCAGATCTGCTCCAGCCAGGTTCCCAGCGAGGCGCGGGCTGGGCGGCGCGCAGAGCGGAGCGCCGAAGTGACTGGCTGCAGCACGCGGTCGGCGCCGGTGCGGCCGGCTTCGCTGAGCAGCGGCAGCCGCTCGGCGAGCAGCTCCGGCACGGGGCGAGCGAGCAGCTCGGGTCGTCGGCGCCGGCGAGCGAGTGCAGGTCGTCGAGCGAGAGCCCGCACCAGGGCGCGCGCAGAACGCCCAGCCAGGCCACGCGGTCCTGCGGATTGAGCAGGGCGCGGGCGAGGGCGAGCGCGTCGAGGACTTCGGGGCGGGCGGCGAGCTTTTCCAGCTCGACGGCGCGGAAGGGAATTTCGGCCTCGCGCAGGGCTGCGGCGATGGGCGCGAGGTGGTTGCGGGCGCGGCCCAGAACGGCGATGCGGTATTTTTCCTGCGCGTTGCCTTCGCCTGCTGCGATGCGATCCATGGAGCTGCGGATCAGCGCGACGATTTCGTCGATCTGATTCGTGCGCGGCGCGGGCAGCTTCTTTTTCGCTGCGTCTCCGGTATCGGCGGAATCTGCCGTGCGCGGCTCTCGGGGAACGAAGTCAAGATGCAGCTTGAACGGGCTGGAGGGCTGGCAGCTGTCTTCTTCGCGCGCGGGCTGGCGGAGGAGAAGCTGACGCCGCTGCCGTCGTCTGCCGCGAAGACTTTGATCGAAGATCTCGATTGAGCCGCTCGACCAAGCGCGGCGCGGTGCGGAAGTTGGCGGTGAGGGAAACGGAGTCGAAGAGCAGCGGCTCGTCGTGGGGAATTTCCAGACCGAGCGCTTTGACGCGCGGAAAGAGTTCGGCGTCGGCGTCGCGGAAGAAGTAGATCGACTGCATGGGGTCGCCGACCACAAAGCAGGTGCGGCCCTCGCGCTCCGGCCAGGCGGCGATGAGGCTGGAGAGCAACTGGTGCTGGCGGCGGCTGGTGTCCTGGAACTCGTCGACGAGCAGGTGGCGAATGCCGTCGGAGACGGCCAGCGCGGCGTCGGTGGGCAGGCCGTCTTCGCCGCGGAGCACGCGCTGGGCGATCTGCGCGACCTCGATGAAATCCACCCGCGCCGGCCTCGGCAAAGACGATTTGCAGTTCGCCCGCGGCCTGGCGCAGCAGCGTGAAGCAGGCGCGCACGATCTGCCAGTCGTCTTCGGTGTAGCGGGCGGAGGGCAGAGTGCGGACGGCGGCGAGCGCGGCTTCAAGGCCGGGAACGGCGGCCAGCGCGGCGATCAGATCGAGGAGCCGGCTCTTTTCGCGTTTGCGATCGGCGGGGAAGCCGCAGCGCTTATCAACCTGCTTGCGGAAGGCGCCGGTGCCGGTGAGCAGCAGATCGGCAAGATTGGCGTAAGCCTGGCGAGCTTCTTCAAGAGCGTCGATGCCGGCAAACGGAGCGCAGGGAAACTCGGCCAACTCGGCCAGTGCCTGATGAAGCTGGCCGCCGCTCTGCTCGCAGGCAAACCGCGCCAGTTCCAGCGCTTCCTCGCGCGCGCCGGGAACCTGATCGAGAAGGCGGCTCAATTCGGTGAGCGCCAGCGCGCACGGCATTCGCAAAGGGCCGCTCCAGCCGCTCGCGCAGCGCCTCCCAATCCGGTTCGCGCTCGAGCACAAAGCCGTGCATCCAGCGGTCGCGGTTCTCGAGCATCTCGACCAGCAGGTTTTCCATCTCCTGCCAGCCGTTGTCGCGCCACAGCAGCAGTTCTTCGATGGCCGCGCCGAGGGCCGAGCCGGTCTGGTCGATTTGCGCAGAGTTTCGCGGGCCGCGCGGCGATAGAGTTCCTCGGGCTGCTCGGCGATCTCCAGCCCGCCGCCCAGGCCGGAGAGCAGCGGCTGCTGCAGGGCCAGTTCGCGGCAAAAGGAGTCGATCGTCGAGATGCGGAGCTGGGCGGGCAGGTCGAGCAGCTTCCAGCCGAGCGCCTGCGAATGCCGCAGCGCGCGCTGGGCGAGCACGTCCATCGAGAATTCGTCCAGGCTGGCCGCGGGCTCTGGCTCCGAATCGGATTCCGGACGGAAAATTTGTGCTGAGGCGGCAACTTTTTCCAGTTCGGAAAGAATCCGGTGGCGCATCTCGGCGGCGGCGGCGTTGGTGAAGGTGATGGCGACCACCTGGCCGGGCTCCTCGACCTCGGCCAGCAGGCGGAGAAAGCGGCGGGTGAGCAGGTCGGTTTTGCCGGAGCCGGCCGGAGCCTGCACCAGGATCGACCGCGAAGGGATCGAGCGCCTGTTCGCGCTGGGCCTTGTCCGGAGGCGGAGATGGAGCGGCGGGCTTACTCATCGCCGGCCTCCTCGCTTTCAGAAACGCCTTCAGCATCGTCTTCCGCGTCCGGTTGCGCCTGATGCTCCTGAATGCGGCAGAGGGTTTGCAGGCCGCAGCGCTCGCAGGTCTGGGGGGGTCGCGCGGGTCCACCTCGGCGCGGCCGGCAAGGAAATCCCTGGCCAACTGCTCGATGCAATCGCGCCAGTCGAGAAGCTGTTCGGCGGTGAAGGGATTTTTGACCAGCGGATTGCCGCCTTTGAGGCCGGTGAAGAGCGTGGCCGCGGCATCGCCGACGCGGCCGGCAAACTCCATCTCGCCGGCACGCACCTTGGCAAAGACCAGCCCGCCGAGAACTTCCTCTTCGGTCGAGGGCGAATCCGGCATAGAGCGGCAGTTGCACGTCGTCGGGGCGGGGCAGATCCCAGAGCGCTGGGCGAGACGTTGCCGGATTTATAGTCGATCACCAGCAGGGAGCCGTCGTTGAGCCGGTCGATGCGGTCCAGGCGCAGGTCGAAGGTGAGCCCGGCGATGTGGACGGTGCGCTTGGCTTCGGTTTCGGCGACCTCGAATTCGACGCGCGCGGCCTCGTAGTCCAGCCACTCGGTGACCAGCCGGGTCAGCCGCTGCTCTTCCAGTTCCAGATAGCGGCGGGGCATCCGCTCGCGGAGGTGCGGGCGCAGCTCTCGTGCGCAAAACGCGCTGAACGTGGCCGGCGACGAAAGCGCTTCCGGTCGGTCAGGCTCAAGCAGCTCGGCCGAGGCTGCGAATGCCCTCCGGCGCGTGCCCGGCCCAGATGGAGTGCAGCACGGCGTGAAGCAGGCTGCCGCGCTGCGAGGCGGTCAGGCCGGCCTCGGCGGGCTTCCAGCTTTGCGCCGCCAGGCGCGCGGTGGCGAAGGCCTTGAAGGGGCATTGCGACTGCGCGGTGAGAACGCTGGCGCCGCCCGCGACCTTGCCCGGCGGGAAGGGAATGCGGCTGAAGTCCTCAAACGAAACAGTGAGCGGCGGCCGGCTGGCCGGCGCTGTCAACTCCGGCGGCAGCGGCTGCGGCGCGCCGGCAAGCTGCACGATCAGGCGCGAGGGGCGGGCTTCGGCGGCTTCGTTTTGCCTGGCATAGCTGAAGTGGACCTCGGGCGCAGAGGCCAGCAGGCGGCGGGTGATTGCCGCGGCCAGCTCCCAATCGAGCTGCGGCGTGGCGTGGGGCATTGCCGCCTCGCGCTGCACCTCGATGGGCAGCAGCGGATGCGTCGCGCCGTCGGCGGGCCAGGCGTCTTCGTCCGCGCCCAGAAACCAGACCGCGTCTGCGCTGAGGCCGGCCGACTCGGCGGGACCGGCGATCTGAATGGGCGCGTCGCGAGATTCGGGCGCAAAGAGCGTTTCGTCCAGCGTGCGGCCCAGTTGCGAGAGGAAATCCTTCCAGTCGATGCGGCGGCCATCGAAGCCCAGCGAGCCGCAGGTTTCGACCGCCTGCTGCCAGCGGTCACGGCCTGGTATTCGGCGCTCGAGAGCGGGCGTGCGCCGGCAAAGTGAAGGCCTTCCAGCAGCCGTGGAACCAGTTCCGCCCAATCGAGCGGGCTTTGCGTGCGATGCGCGAGTTCGGCCAGGCGGCGCTGGGCTTCGATCATGCGTTCGACCCACGGCGCGGGCAACGGGTTGGGGTCGGAGCGTTGGCTGACGAAGGCTGACAGGCTCCATTGGGTTCTTTCCAAGCCGCGTCGGCGCAGGGCGCGTATGAACGCTTCGAGCGCGGCGGACTCCTGGGGATCGGAGGCGATGTGGCCCGTGGATAGCAACCAGTCGAGTTCCTGCTCCGCAAGCGGCGCGGCGAGCCAGCGCAACAGTCGCGGCGAAATGAAGCGGCCTATAATAAAGCATGGCGACTGTCCGGCAGACCATTCCGGCAGAGGATTCGAGCACACGGGAGTTCCCTGCGCAGACAGTTGTTCCTTCCTCAACAACACTGTCCCGGCCCACCGATGAACACTCCATCGACGCGCGCATCCAGGTACTGCTGAAGCAGGCGCAGGCCAACCGGCCAAATGAAGATATCTCGTTGATTCGAAAGGCCTGGGAGTTCTGCGTCTCCCATCACAAGGGACAGATGCGCGCTTCAGGCGAGCCTTACATTGTGCACCCGCTCGAAGTGGCCGAGGTGCTGGTGGAGATGAAGCTTGATGCGACCGCCGTGGCTGCGGCGCTCCTTCACGACGCCGTGGAAGATACGCCGGCGACCAGCGAAGAGATTGGAGAAAAGTTCGGCGACCAGGTGGCGCACATCGTTGAAGGCGTAACCAAGATCGACAAGATCCAGTTTGCCAACCGCGAAGACCGCCAGGCCGAGAACGTGCGCAAGATGCTGCTGGCCATGGTGAGTGACGTGCGCGTGGTGCTGATCAAGCTGGCCGACCGGCTGCACAACATGCGCACCCTGGAACATCTGAAGCCGGAACGGCAGGAAGCGATTGCGCGCGAAACGCTGGACATCTACGCTCCACTGGCGCACCGGCTAGGCATGGGCAAAGTTCGCGGCGAGCTGGAGGATTTGGCGTTCCGGTA
>CAWBHO010000095.1:0-25001 GCA_963788415.1 uncultured Acidobacteriaceae bacterium
TAGAAACGGACACCAGCAGAAACGGATACCAGCCGGAAACGGACCGTAACCGGAGCGCACAAGCCCCAGGCGCTTTCAGCCGGTGGCTCAGCTCAAGCATCTGTGCTCTGGATGCAGGAATGTGCGGAAGGCTTTACGATCAGATCTGCAGGAAGGACTTTCTTCATGAAGACTGAACAACCCCGGCCAAACCCCGGCAAACAGACCGCCGTCCCGTCGACCCGAGGCACTCCAGCTATCGGCCGGCTGCCGTGTCCTCCTTCCGCCTGAGCGCCCAGAGCCAGGAGGAGAGCCTTTTCCAGCGCCAGGCCGAGCTCTTCTACCTGCAAAAGCAGATTCAGGCGCAGACCCCCATGGTCCTCGTTCTCGAAGACGGGGAGCAGGTGGAAGGCTGCATCGAATGGTACGACCACAACGTTCTCAAGGTCCGCGGCCGGACGAAGACGCTCGTTTATAAGCCAGCCATCAAGTACATGTACAAGCAGAGCGACGCCGGACAGTGAAAGTGCAGCCTCTAGCTTCTAGCCTCCAGTTTTTAGCTCCCGGTTCCGGTTCGAGTTTGATTGGTTCGGATAGGTCGCCGGACATGCAAACGGCTAACAGCTAGTAGCTAGAGGCTGTTTCCCGCTTTTCCCAGCCGGTCGCGAATCGCCGCGCCTATCCCCTCGGCTGGCGGCAGCGGGCAAAGAATCACCGAGCAGCCCTTCGCGTCCAGCTCGCGCAGTCCCGCATAGAGCGCATGAGCCATCTCCTCCGGAACCGCCCACCGCCCCCATGCGAAGACCGCCGCAACCCCGGCCGGCGCGGCCACCTCGGCCGGCAGCATCACGCCGATCCGCTCGCCGGCCAGGCCGCGCGCCGCCTCGGCCAGACGCGCCGCCAAATCGCGCCAGTTCTTCCCCTCGATCAGCATCAGCCGCGCCCTCGGCGCATAGTGGCGCAACCCCACGCCCGGCGAGGGCAGCGCCTGAGGCGGCTTCGACTCCGGCGCTCTGCCGTCCCGGTACAGCTCCACCGGCCCGGCAATGTCTCGAATCTGGACACTCGTCACCGCTCCCGGCCGGTAGATCATCATCGGGCTCTGGCAGGGATCGAGCACCGTGGACTCGACTCCGTGCTCGGTCGGCCCCGCGTCGAGCACCGCGTCGATGCGCCCATCCAGATCTGCAAGCACATGCGCGGCCGTGGTCGGGCTCGTGTGGCCAAAGAGATTGGCGCTCGGCGCGGCCACCGGAACCCCGGCCCGCCGGATCAGTTCGAGCGCCACCGGATGCGCCGGCATCCGCACTCCCACCAGCGGCCGGCCCGCCGTCACCGCATCCGGCACCGCAGCCGTGCGCGGCAATAGCAGCGTCAGCGGCCCCGGCCAGAAAGCCGCCATCAGCTTGCGCGCCGCCTCGGGAACCTCCCGCACCAGGCCCTCCAGCATCGTTCGCGTCGATTCCCGGCCACGTGCACAATCACCGGATCCCACGACCGGCCGCTGCTTGGCTGCAAAGATCCGCCCCACAGCCGCCGCGTCCAGCGCATTCGCTCCCAGCCCGTAGACGGTCTCCGTGGGCAGCGCCACCAGCCCGCCGGCGCGCAAAATCGCGCGCTCCGCGCTCCAGCGCTTCCTGGGCCTCGGCGGTATCCAGATGCGCCGGGTCCACCGCCAATCGCAGTGTCTTCACACTCTTATTGTCGCCTCTTCGCCGCCGGCCGCCGCCACTGCCGTATACTCACTGCTTAACATGCCCATCGAAACCGAGATCAAATTCCGCGTGGACGATCTGGACGGCCTCGCCCAGCGCCTGGAGGCAGCCGGCTTTACGCTCGAAACCCCGCGCGCCTTCGAGAGCAACGTCCTCTACGACACTCCGGACCGCCAGATGCGCGCCCGCACGGAGATCCTGCGCATTCGCGGCTATGCCGGCCGCTGGACGGTCACGCACAAGCGCCTGCCCGGACCCGAGGCGGCCTGCAATCTGAATCAGGAGCGGCACAAGCACCGCGTAGAAACCGAGACCGAGGTCGCCGACGGCGCAGCGCTCGAAGAAATCTTCCTTTCGCTGGGTTTGGTTTCATCCTTCCGTTACGAAAAATGGCGCACCGAGTGGAGCGACGGCCAGGGTCATTGCGTGGTGGATGAGACCCCGATCGGAAATTATGCCGAACTGGAAGGCCCGGCCGAATGGATTGACCGCACGGCTGCCCGCCTGGGCGTCGATCCGGCCCAGTACATCACCCTCAGCTACGGACGCCTCTTCGATCTGTGGCGCGAGGAGCATCGCTCGAATGCGCAGGATTTGACCTTTTCCGCCGTTGCCGATTCCAGCCCTGCCCATTAGCCTCTGCAACCGATCCGCCTAGGAACTTGTTGAAACACTCCAGCTTTGTGTCAGGGCACGACTTCAGTCGTGCCGTAGAGCGAGCAAAATCAACGCGGGCTTCAGCCCCTGAGGGCTGATTTTCCGGATCAAGTTAGACTTTCAACAAGTTCCTGGAGCCTGTTTTCGACTTTTCCGCGGGCGAAAGCCAATAACAGGCTTCTGACGTGCGCAGTTCCCCGATTTCTTCTTTTCGCGTCCTCACAAACCCTTCGAGTTGTTTTCGTCTCAATGGGTGGAGAAATCGCGAGCAGAAGAGAGGCTAATCGGTTTATTTTCATGAGGATTTAGGATCTTCATCAAACCGCCTTCCAATTTTCCCGGCCAGTCTATTCTAAAAAATGACTCACGAAGGCCTTCCTGTTGCCGATAACCTCCATGGATCGACTGGGATCTCCATGGAAGGGCAAGTGGGGGAGGCGCAAATGGATGAGATTCGTCTTGAGTCTCGAACAATCCACGTTTGTCTTGCACATTCCGTCTTGCCGGACCCTGGACAGTCCCCGGGTATCCGCTTCGCGCTGCATGGGAGCCAGGTGTCTTTTCAGAAAAGCATTTTTCTGTCGCCGTTTTCAGCCTGATCCCGGCGGCGATGGAGGCAAATGGGAGCAACCGATGCCATGCCCGATCATAACCAGATAACCGCCCCGTCCGGCACCGTGCTCACCGTCGCCCTCATAGAGACCGATGACTGGCGCCGCAAGGAAGTGGCCGCTGTCTTGTCCGGGTTCCAGGGCACGTCGATCCGCGAGTACGCTTCCTTTCCCGCCGACTCGGACGATCTGCCTCAAATGATGGGGCAGGGCTATGACGCCGTCCTCATCGGTCTGGACATGGACCCCGAGCGCGCCTTCGATCTGGTGGAGAACCTCTGCGCGTTGAATTCCACGACCGTGATGGTTTATTCGGCGCAGACCGATCTGGAGCTGGCAATCCGCTTCATGCGCGCCGGCGCCCGCGAGTTTCTTACCCTTCCGCTGATCGGCACGGACGTGGCCGGCGCCCTGGCCCGGGCTTCCATCCGCCATTCGCAGCCTCAATCCGCCCGCAGGACTGCGAGAAAGCTGTTCACCTTCCTGGGAGCCAAAGGCGGCTGCGGGGTAACAACGGTAGCCGCCAATTTCGCCATCTCCCTGGCTCAGGAGTCCGGACAGCGGACACTGCTGATCGATCTTGGAATTCCCCTGGGAGACGCGGCGATCAACCTTGGAATGGCCGCCCAGTACTCGACCGCCAACGCCTTTCAGGATTCCAGCCGCCTGGACGCGAGCTTTCTGCGTTCCCTGCTGACCCGGCACAGCTCAGGCTTGTCCGTGCTCGCGGCTCCGGGAGAGTTCTCGCCGATTCAGCACCCCCAGGAATCGATCGACAAGCTGCTGGCCGTCGCCCGGCAGTCGTTCGATTATGTGGTTGTCGACGCTGGTACGAGAATTGACTTGAAGGGTACGGCGCTGTTTGAAGAATCGGCCATCGTCTACCTGATCGCGCAAGTCGGGGTCACCGAGCTGCGCAATGCCAACCGCATCATCAGCCAGTTTTTCTCGACGCGCGGGCGCAGGCTGCAAATCGTGCTCAACCGCTATACGCCTCAGTCGCTGCTCTTCGACGAGCAGCAAATCTCGAAGGCCCTCACCCGGCCGGCGCTGTGGAAGATTCCCGACGATTACGCCACTGCGCGTCGCACCCGTTACTCGGCCACCCCGGTGGCGCTCACCGATTCGCCCATCTCCAGGGCTATCCGCCAGATGGCCAGAGCCGCCTGCGGACTGACCGCTGCCTCGGAGAAAGAAAAAGGCTTCTCCCTGTTCCGCAAAATCTTCCACTCTTCCGCAAAATCCCCGCGCGAAACGCCTGAACCCGAGGAAGCGTAGCGTCGGCCGGACGACCGTTGGTCACATCCACATCCCGCGATCCCCGCCAGGGAAAACGCACTGGAATGCTGGCCGGAAAGGAATCCGGCCTCAGCTTCCGGCCATCATTTCCCCGCCCCGTGGCACTTTTTGTACTTTTTTCCGCTGCCGCAGGGGCAGGGATCGTTCCGCCCCACCTTTTCGCCGGTCCGGCGCTGCGTGGGCTGGCTTCCGTCTCCTGAGCCGGCCATGCTCGCCACGGCTAGCTCCCGCTGCTTCTTGTGATGAAACTCCTTCTCCAGCGCATCAATGGTCGTCGAGGCCCGCCGCGCCGCAGTCGCAGTTCCATCGCCAGGCTCCGACAGCGACAACTCATCCGCATCGAGCGTCAGAGGTTGCGCCGCGCTGGCCACCGGGGGCGCCGGAGGAACCACTCGACTGCGTCTGGGAGCCGCATCCACCGGCTGCCCGTCCGGACCCAGAATCTGCATCCGGAAGAGGAAACGGACCGTGTCCTCCTGAAACTTCAGCATCATCGCCTCGAACATCTCATAGGACTCCCGCTTGTACTCGACCAGCGGATCCAATTGCGCATAGCCGCGCAATCCAATCCCTTCCTTCAGGTGGTCCATCGAGAGCAGATGTTCCTTCCACAGCCCGTCGATCACGCTCAGCATCACCATCCGCTCGTGATAGCGCATGGTCGCCGCGCTGAGGATCTTCTCCTTGGCGTCGTAATGCTGCTTCAGCTTGTCGAAGATCGACTCGCCCAGCTCATGCCGGCTCAGCTCCAGCGGCTTGATCTCCGCGGCCGGCATTTGCAGCCCGAAGTGGTCGATGAGTTTTTCCTCCAACCCCTTCAGGTTCCACATATCCGGATGCACCTTCTCGCCGCAGAACTCATCCAGAAGTCCGCTCAGAATTCCGCCGACATAATCCTCCAGGATCAGCTCTTTCTGCTCGATGCCCTCCAGCAACTGGCGCCGCAACCCGTAGACCGCCTCGCGCTGCTTGTTCATCACATCGTCGTACTCGAGCAAGTGTTTGCGGCTCTCGAAGTTCTGCGCCTCGACCGCTTTCTGGGCTCCTTCGATGCGCTTGGAAATCATCTTCGACTCGATGGGCACGCCTTCTTCCATGCCCAGCCGCTCCAGCAGCGTCGAAACCCACTGCTTGGCGAAGATGCGCATCAGGTCGTCTTCGAGAGAGAGATAAAATCTGGAGGCGCCCGGATCGCCCTGCCGCCCGGCGCGGCCACGGAGCTGGTTGTCCACGCGCCGCGACTCGTGCCGCTCCGTGCCCAGAATGAACAACCCGCCGGAGGCGATCACCTGGTCGTGATCCTGGCGCGCCGTCTCGGCGTGTCCCTTGTGGATTTCAGCCCACTCCGGCTCGGCGATCTCGAACTCCTGGCCTTGATAGTAAAAGCGCAGGAATCCAGCCGGAGCCATCGGGTTGATCGCGCCCTCGGCCACGCTGATGGCCCGCGCCCGGCCCTTTTTCACCAGCTCCTGGCGGGCCATGAACTCCGAGTTGCCACCCAGCAGAATATCCGTGCCGCGGCCGGCCATGTTGGTCGAGATGGTCACCATCCCCAAACGGCCCGCCTGGGCCACGTACTCCGCCTCGCGCTCGTGGAACTTGGCGTTCAGCACCACGTGCTTCACGCCCTGGCGCTGCAGAATGGCCGACAGCCGCTCGCTCTTTTCGATCGAAGTGGTGCCCACCAGCACCGGCTGCTTCTGCTCGTGCAGCCGCGCAATCTCTTCAGCCACCGCCTTGAACTTCTCCTTCTCGGTGCGGAAGACCACGTCGGGGTTTTCCAGGCGCAGCAGCGGCTTGTTGGTGGGAATGACGACGATCTCCAGCTTGTAGATCTTCTCGAACTCGGCCGCCTCGGTCTCCGCCGTGCCGGTCATGCCGCTCAACTTCTTGTACAGCCGGAAATAGTTCTGGAAGGTGATGGTGGCCAGCGTCTGGTCTTCCTTGCGGATGCTGACGCCCTCCTTGGCCTCGATGGACTGGTGCAGCCCGTCACTCCAGCGGCGGCCCGGCATCATGCGCCCGGTAAAGGTATCGACGATGATGATTTCGCCGTCCTTGACCACATAGTCCACATCCCGCTTGTAGAGCGCATGGGCCTTGATGGCCGTCTCCACGTAGTGCTTCAGCTCCCAGTTTTCCGCGTCAGCGATGTTGCCGATGCCGAGCGCCTTTTCGATGGTCACCCAGCCCTCGTCCGTCACTCCAATGGTCCGCTGCTTTTCGTCCACAATGTAGTCGCCGGTCAGGACTTCTTTTCCCCTTCTTCGATCTCCTCGCCCATCACCAGGTCGGGAATGATCTTCCTCGCCCGCGCATAGGAGTCGGTCGTCTGGTCGGTCGGACCGGAGATGATCAGCGGCGTGCGCGCCTCGTCGATCAGGATCGAGTCCACCTCGTCGACGATGGCGTAGTAGTGCCCCCGCTGCACGCAATCGGTGATCTCGAACTTCATGTTGTCGCGCAGATAATCGAAACCGAACTCGTTGTTGGTTCCGTAGGTGATGTCGGCGGCATACGCGGCGCGGCGCTCGTTGTCGTCCAGGTCGTGGACGATCACGCCCACCGTCAGCCCCAGAAACTCGTAGATCTTGCCCATCCACTCGGCGTCGCGCTTGGCCAGGTAGTCGTTCACCGTGACCACATGCACGCCGTGGCCGGCCAGCGCGTTCAAATAGCAGGCCAGCGTGGCCACCAGCGTCTTGCCTTCGCCGGTCTTCATCTCGGCGATCTTGCCCTGGTGCAGCACCATGCCGCCGATCAGCTGCACGTCGAAGTGGCGCATCTGCACCGCGCGCCAGCCCGCCTCGCGCACCACCGCAAAAGCCTCGGGCAGAATCTCGTCCAAGCGCCGCATTCTCGGCCGCCTTGATCGTCCTCGGCTCCGGTGATTCCCTCCAGCCGGGCCGCAATCCGCGCCCGGAACTCCACCGTCTTGGCCCGCAACTCGTCGTCGGTCAGCCGTTTGGTGTCCTCTTCCAGAGCGTTGATCATGGCCACCATCGGCATCAACCGCTTGATCAGCCGCTCGTTCGCCGTACCGAAAATCTTCGTCAGAACTTTATCGAAAAACACAGGTATCTCCGTTTACCAGTGTAAATGCACGGGGTTCTATCCGGAATTGATCGGGTTGTTCGCCGCCGGCAACAGAGGCGAAACGCAGCGGCCCGTCTCAGCCCATCGCCGATTAGACCTGTTGAAAAACTCCAGCCTTGTGTCAGGGCACGACTTCAGTCGTGCCGTGGAGCGAGCAAAATCAACGCGGGCTTCAGCCCCTGAGAACCGATTTCTGGTCCAGGTTTTTCAACAAGACCTTAGTGCATTCCAGCCCAATCGGCCGCCATCCGCTCGAATTCTTCCACCGCCATCGGACGCCCGAAGAGGTAGCCCTGGAAGGCATGGCAGCCCATCCCGGCCAGGAACTCCTGCTGCTGCGCGGTTTCCACGCCTTCGGCCACCACCGACAAACCCAATGCCCGCCCCAAAGAAAGAACGGCCTGGATAATGGCGCCTCCACTCGGATTTGCCGGCGCGTCCTTCACGAAGGACCGGTCGATCTTCACCTGATCCAGGGGCATCCGCTTCAGGTAAGAGAGCGAGGAATATCCTGTGCCGAAGTCGTCGAGCGAGAACTTCAAGCCATGCGACTTCAGCTCCGTCATCCTCGCAATGACCTCTTCGACATTGTCCACCAACATGCTCTCGGTAAGCTCCAGCTTGAGCTTTTCCGGGTTGGCGCCGGCCTCACCGAGCGCCGCCAACACCCGTTCCACGAAGTCCGGCTGGCGGAACTGCCGCGCGCTGATATTGGCCGAAACCGTCAGGTGCGCCGTCTCGTCGCGCTTCGCCCAGGCCGCGATCTGACGGCAAGCCGCGCCCAGAACCCAGTCTCCCAGGGCAAGAATCAGGCCCGATTCCTCGGCCAGGGGAACGAAATCACCAGGCGGCAGAAGACCGCGCCTGGGATGCTGCCAGCGGATCAGCGCCTCGGCCCCGGCCAGCACGCCCCGATCCACCTGCGGCTGATAGTAGAGCAGTAGCTGGCCGGTCTTGATCGCCATGTGCAAGTCCGCTTCCATCGCCACGCGGGCGTTCACGGCGGCCTGCAAGGCGGGCGCGAAAAAACGCACCGTGTTGCGGCCCGCCCCCTTCGACTGGTACATGGCGATATCGGCTTGCTGCAACAGCTCATTCGCGTCTTCCTCGCCGCTCCCGAAGATCGTGACCCCGATGCTTACCGTGCTCAGGCGTTCCTGGCCTCCCAGCAAGTAGGGCTCATTGATTGCGGCAAGAATCTTCTCGGCGATGGTTCGCGCCTGGGCCGCCGCAAGCTCGGGCGCGGGGTTCAGGTTCTCCAGCATCAGCACAAACTCGTCCCCGCCCAGCCGCGCAACCGTGTCGGTCTCGCGCACACAAGCGCCCAGACGCCGGGCCGCTTCCTGCAGCAGAAGATCTCCGGTCTGATGGCCAAGCGTGTCGTTCAATCTCTTGAAGTCGTCCAGATCGGCAAACAGAATCGCCTGCATCCGGCCGTTGCGGGCGTTGCCGGCCAGAACCTTGCTCAGCCGGTCCAGCAGCAGGCGGCGGTTGGGAAGCCCTGTCAATGGATCGAAGAAGGCCAGATTCCTGATCTCGTCATGCGCCTTCATCAGCCGGCGAACTTCGCGCTCCCTTCTTCTCATCCCCGCCATCCTGGATCGGACGACAGCCAGGACGACCAGCAAAGGAACCAGCCCGCAGACCGTGAAGAACCACCACGACAGGTACCAGGGGGGGAGAATGCGGAAGGCGAACTCCGCCGCGCGTCCGCTCCACACTCCATTGCCGTCCTGGGCTTCGACCTCCAGCCGGTAAGCTCCCGGAGCCAGATCGGCGAACTGCAATTCTCTTTGCGCGGTCTCGGTCCAGGCTGGGCTCGCGCCCTGCAACCGGAAACGGAACAGAATGTCACTCTCCCCGGAGACATTCAGCGCCGCGTAGCGGGCAATCAGGGAGTTTTCATGCGAACTGAAGGGTGAATTCAACTGTCCGGAGACGTCTGTCCTGCCCATCACGAGCCTGGTAAAGACGGCCTTCAGCGGCGCCTCCGTCCCCTGGCGCGGGCGCGGCTTGAAACGCGAGAGCCCGCCGCTGGTTCCGATCCACACCGTGCCGTCCGGCTCCGCGGCAAACCCGTTCAGGTTGCAATCGCTCCAGACCAGCCCGTCGCCCATGCCGTAGTGGCTCCAGTGTGCGCCGTCCCACACGTCCACGCCATGCTGGGTGCCCACCCACATCCGTCCCGAAGCGTCGGAATCGAGAAAATAGATCATCCCGTCGCTGCCCGGTCTTTGCACTCCTTTTTCGACCGCCAGTCCGCCCGGCCGCAGATGGACCCGGTCGATCCCGCCCCCGTAGTAATAGCCCACCCACATGGTTCCGTCCGCGCCCGCGCCCAGCGAAAGCACATCCAGATTGCTCAACCCATCGGCCCGTCCGAAGCTTCTCCAGCGGCCGCCGGCAAAGGCGAACAGGCCATCCGCGCCTCCGGCCCACAGGGTTCCGTCGCTGCCCTCGGCAATCGCCCAGATGCGCGCGGAGGGGATCGCGCCGACGCGGACGAAATGCCCATAGGGCGCCGTTGCCTCGAACAGCCCCGCGTCGGTAGCGACCCACAAGCGCCGCTCCCGATCGAAGCAAATCGTGTAGGCCTCCCTGCCAATCAATCCCTCCGCCTCGCCAAACCACCGTGTGCCGCGCGTTCGAGGGTCGAAGTGCGCCGCGCCGCGCGTCTCCGTTCCAATCCACAGAGCTCCGTCGGGCGCCGCGCGCACCGCGTGAACAGGCACTCCCCAAAAGCCCTTGGCCTTGCTCCACCGCATCCCGGAAGGCTGCCGCTCGCCGCGCATCAGCCCTCCCTCGGTGCCCACCCATACGATTTCGCCCGGTTGCGGCAGAATCTCGTAGGCCACATCGCTCAACAGTCCGCTGCCTGCCGAATAGCTCTCCCACTCCCCGTAGCCTCGCCACTGAACCAGTCCGCGGCCGGCCATCCCGATCCACAGCGAATGCTGGCGGTCCTCGATAACCGAGTACACCGCGCCCGCCAGGCCGGAGCCGCGATCGATCTTCCGCCATCCCTTCCGGTCGTGAATCAGCAGCCCGCCAGCCGACGGCAGCAGCAGCGTTCCATCGGTGTCGAGGTTCGGGATGCCGATCATTCCCTGGTCTTGAACGGGCAATTCGGGGCGGTGAAAGCGGCTTTCGCCCGCCGGCATCACGTAGACGCCCTTGTTCCTCACGCGCACCCAAAGATTGTCATCGCTGTCTTTCCGGATGGTCGTCACCGGGAGGGGAGGAAGTCCGCTTGCGCGCCCCAGAACCTCCGTCCGCCCCTGGATGAGGTGGCATAGCTCCAGCCCGCACCCGTACCACACGGCGGCGCCATCCACCAGGATGCCGTAGGCTTCGGGACCGGATGCGCCGGCCGCCTGGGCGAACGTGTGCATGAGAATTCCGGCCTGGCCGGGGAGTCGAGAGAACTCCACAAGTCCAATCTCGGTCCCCAGGAAGGTGTGCCCAGCCCCGTCGGACTGAATGCCCTGGGCCCAGCTGATGGTCTTGAAGGGGGCGGCAACCTTCTCAAAGCGGTTGCCGCGCAGGCGATACAGTCCGAAGCTTCCCCCTGCCAGCAGCGAGCCGTCCGGAGCCTCGCCCAATGCTGCGACGGAGTTTTGCGGCATCCCGCGCGCCGGCCCAAAAACCTGAAAACGCTCCCCGTCGAAGCGGTAAATTCCGTCTTCCGTGCTCACCCACAGGAATCCCGCGCGGTCCTGGTAGATTTGCCGCACGGCCAGGTCTTCCAGCCCCTCGGCGTTTCCGAAGGTACGAAAGCTGTATTCCTGAGCGCACAGCGGCCCGGCCGCCAGCGCCAGCAGCAGCATGAGCACACACGCGTTGGTCTTGCGTCCCACTATCGATGAAATCGGCCCAGTGGATCGATCCCATCAGCCTGATTCCTTGATTCCGGGCTTGCGGAGCGTCACTTTCCCGCATTGGTCGAGATTCCTCTCTAGCTCCACCGGTACAATGGAAGAGAAAGCCGAATTCCACCCGACGAATGGCCGAAAAAGAACAGAAGAAGCCCTGGAAAGCCGACGACGACCCGGTCGGCAAAATTTACGACTCCCATCTCATGGCGAGGCTGGGCCATTACCTGCGCCCTTATTGGATTCAAGCCACCGTCTCCACCCTGGCCGTCAGCCTCAAATCGCTGAGCGACATCCTGGGCCCCTACCTGGTCATGGTGGCCATCGACCGCTATCTGGCGCCCGGCCTGAGCACCCATCATTCGATCAGCCTGCTGTCCCACTGGCTGGGCAGGGACAGCTGGTTTGGCCGCCTGCTTCCCGCCGATCCCATGCAGGGCGTCACCCGGCTGGCCCTCTTGTGGATGGGCGCTCTGCTCTCGTCCTATTTTTTCGAGTTCATCCAGACCTACCTCATGCAGTGGACCGGCCAGAAGCTCATGTTCGACCTGCGCCGTGAGATCTTCCGCCACATGCAGACCATGGACGTGGGCTTTTTCGACCTCCACCCCGTCGGCCGCCTGGTCACCCGCATCACCTCCGACGTGGACGCCATCAACGAGATGTTCACCGCCGGCGTGCTGGCCATCGTGGACGACTTCTTCAACCTGCTCATCATGGCCTCCGTCATGCTGGCCATCAACTGGTGGCTGGCCCTGCTGGCCTTTGCCATCCTGCCGCTGATCCTCATCGTCACCCGCGTCTTCCGCGACCATGTCCGCGAGAGCTACCGCCGCGTCCGCACCGCCATCGGCCGCATCAACAGCTTCACCCAGGAACACATCTCGGGCATGAGCGTGGTGCAGTTGTTCAACCGCGAACAGCGCGCCTTCGACGACTTTGAAGTGGTCAACCGGCAGCACATGATCGCCTTCAAAGACACCATCTTCGCCTACGCGCTCTACTATCCCGCCGTCGAGCTGCTCTCCTCGATCGCCATCGCGCTGGTCATCTGGCGCGGCGGCTTCGGCGTGCTCAGCGGCACGGTTTCGATCGGCGTGCTGGCCATGTTCATCCAGTATTCGCAGCGTTTCTGGCGGCCCATTCAGGATCTCAGCGACAAGTTCAACATCCTGCAATCGGCCATGGCCGCCAGCGAGCGCATCTTCAAACTCCTCGACACCGCGCCGGAGATTGTCAGCCCGGCCCACCCGCTCGCAGGCGACGGAAGCAACCGCATCGAGTTCCGCCACGTCTGGTTCACCTACCAGAAGCTCACCGAGGAGCAACTCTCCGCCGCCCGCCAGACGCTTGAGCAGAACCCCGCCGCGACGCAGTTGCTTGCCGGCGTCGAATGGATTCTCAAAGACGTCTCCTTCACCGTCGAACCCGGCCAGACGGTGGCCATCGTCGGCCACACCGGCGCCGGGAAAACCACCCTCACCAGCCTGATGATGCGCTTCTACGACGTGACCGCCGGCCAGATCCTGCTGGACGGCATCGACCTGCGCCAGCACGATCTGCTCGCTCTGCGCCAGCATTTCGCCGTCGTACTCCAGGATCCGTTCCTGTTCAGCGGCACCATCGCCGAAAACATCCGCTTTGGCAACGAGCAGATCGGCGACGACGACCTGCGCCAGGCCGCCCGCGATGTGAACGCGCTGGACTTCATCGAGAGCCTGCCGGGCGGCTTCGACGAACCGGTGCAGGAGCGCGGCAACTCGCTCTCGACCGGCCAGAAGCAGCTCAGTCAACTTTGCCCGCGCCCTGGCCTATAACCCGCGCATCCTCATCCTCGACGAGGCCACATCGAGCGTGGACACCGACACCGAACTGCGCATCCGCGGAGCCCTCGACCGCATGGTCGAAGGCCGGACCAGCGTGCTGATCGCCCACCGCCTCTCGACCGTGCAGCGCGCCGAGACGATTCTGGTCATGCACAAGGCCCAGTTGCGCGAGATGGGCTCGCACCAGCAACTGCTGGCCCAGCGCGGCCTCTACTGGAAGCTCTACCAGTTGCAGTACAAGGACCAGGAAACCAACGGCATCTCGGCTCCTGCCCGCGAGACTTCCGCCGCGCCCGCCATCTGAAAACGGGCCACTCCGAGGATGCGGAGTGGCCCGTTGGATTGATGCGCTGCGGACGAAGTTACTTGGCGACCACCAGCGGCTTGGTGCTCAGCGAGCCGTCCTTGTAGCCCTTGGCGATCTCTTCAATCGATTCCGCCTTGTAGTCCCCGGCGTGGCCGGCCTGGCCGAACTGGGTCATGCGCAGCGCAACCACCTTCTGCATCGCCTCGCGAGCCGGCTTCATGTAGTCGCGCGGATCGAACTTTTCCGGAGACTCCCACAAAACCTTGCGAATCGCGCCGGTGATGGCCAGCCGGTTGTCCGTGTCCACGTTCACCTTGCGCACGCCGTTCCGGATTCCGAGCTGAATCTCCTCGACCGGCACGCCCCATGTTTCCTTCAGCTTGCCGCCGTACTGGTTGATCACGTCCTGCAAATCCTTGGGCACCGAGGAGCTGCCGTGCATCACCAGGTGGGTCTTGGGCAGGCGCTTGTGAATGGCGATCAGGATGTCCATCTTCAGCACCGAGCCGTCCGGTTTTTTCGAGAACTTGTAGGCGCCGTGGCTGGTGCCGATGGCGATGGCCAGCGCGTCCACGCCGGTTTTTTCGGCAAACTCGACCGCCTGGTCGGGATCGGTGACGTGATCCAGGCCCGATCCGCCCGCGCCGTGGCCGTCTTCCACGCCGCCCAGCACGCCGATCTCGCCTTCGACCGTCACGCCGCGCTCATGCGCAAAGTCGACCACCTGTTTGGTGACCGCGACGTTCTCTTCAAAGCTGGCCGGAGTCTTGCCGTCGGCCTTGAGCGAGCCGTCCATCATGACCGAGGTATAGCCCAGCTCGATGGCGCTCTTGCAGGTCTCGAAGCTGTTGCCGTGATCCTGGTGCATGGCGATGGGAATCTCGGGATAAAGCTCGCTGGCCGCCAGAATCAGGTGAAACAGATAGCGGTCCTGCGCAAAGGCGCGCGCGCCGCGGCTGGCCTGGATGATGACCGGCGAATTGGTTTCCTTCGCGGCGCCCATGATGGCCTGAATCTGTTCCATATCGTTGACGTTGAATGCGCCGACGCCGTAACCGCCCTTGGCGGCCTCGTCGAGCAACTGCCGCATGGAGACTAGAGGCATAGAAGATTCTCCTTCTGCTGGGGCTCTGGCTGCCGCGCGCTCGGGCCTTCGTCGCAGGTCTTTCAGTCTCGCGGGCGGCAGGAACCGCAATCATGTTCATGGTAGCAGAGGTGCGCAAGCGAATCGCGCCTCTGTTGAGCATCGGCGGATAGCGCTCCTCAGCGCCACGTTTTCTGAAAGGCCACCCGCGCACTGCCAGGCCGCTAGACTCCCAGCACGGCTCTCTGCGCGGCGAAAACTTCCTTGAGCCCGGCCTCGGCCAGATCGACCAGTTCATTGAGCTGAGCCCGCGAGAAGCTGCCCTTTTCCGCCGTGGCCTGGGTCTCGATCAGGCCGCCATCGGCGGTCATCACCACGTTCATGTCCACCTCGGCGGCCGAGTCTTCCTCGTAACAGAGGTCGAGCAGCATCCGCCCGTCCACGATCCCCACGGAAGTGGCGGCGACCAGTTGCTTCAGCGGCGATTGCTTCAGCGTCCCGGCCTTCACCAGCGCGTTCAAGGCCAGCGCCAAGGCCACCGCCGCTCCGGTGATCGCCGCCGTCCGCGTGCCCCCATCGGCCTGAATCACGTCGCAATCCAGAATCACCGTCCGCTCGCCCAGCGCCTTCATGTCCACCACCGAGCGCAGGCTGCGGCCGATCAGCCGCTGAATCTCATGCGTCCGTCCGCCGATCTTGCCCCGTTCACTTTCGCGAGGCGTGCGGGTCACCGTCGAGCGGGGCAGCATGGAGTACTCGGCCGTCACCCAGCCGCGGCCCGAGCCGCGCAGCCAGCCGGGAACGCCCTGCTCCACCGTGGCGCAGGCGAGCACGCGCGTATTGCCCAGCGAAATCAGCACCGAGCCCTCCGCGGTCTGCACAAAGCCAGGCGTGAGGTCCAGCGCGCGGAGCTCGGCAGGAGTCCTGCCGCCGGGACGAAAGAAGGTGGAAGAGGGGTTGCCGCTTGCTGTTGAGTTCGCTGTTGGGTTCATGGAGAGATTGTACGCAACCGGGCCCGCGGCGCAGCCGGCGTTCCCATAAAAAGCACCGAATCCAAGATGGGAATCCGCCATTTTCACCGCCCATAACAGGAATGAGAGTGTAACGCGTTGAAAAAGCGCACTTTACTTGGACACAGCCAAGCTGCTCTGTCCCATTTCGGGACTTTTCCCGGCCGTGGCCCCTGGGCGTCTGTTTGGGAATTGGACACTGAAGTCTTCCCTTATCAGGAACTTAATGGATATGTCCTAGTTTGGCACGCCACGTGTAATAGGAAGAGACAGTTCCCCACTGCGGTAACCGAAATGGGAAGGCTTCGGGAAGGACAAATTGAACGTCATGCAAGCGTTGTGGAGTCGAAGAGGGAAAAGCGAGCAAGGGAATCGGACGGCGGCCCAAGAGGTCCCGAAACCGGAAGAGACCGGAAGAGAAAGGATGCGCGGGATGAGGCAAACAGCACAGACGATCGAATCGCAAAGAATCGGGCGGAACGCAATCGGCCGAGCGGAAGCAAGACCGGCAGAAGCGGGGCTCAGCGCGGAGGAAGCGGTCGAGAGCCTGGCCCGCCTTGGCAGCGAGGGCGAGAGTCTGGCCGAGGTGGCGCATGAGGCCCGGAACATGGTCACCGCGCTGGGCCTTTACAGCGATCTGCTGGAAGAGCCGGGTGTGCTTACCCCTGCTCATCTTCATTACGCGGATGAACTGCGGCTGGTGGCTACGGCGAGCCGCCGTCTGGTGGAGAAGCTGCTGGCTCTCGACACCCGCCAGCAGCCGGCCAGAGGCCTTTTCGGCGAAGCCGGCTCGAGCGAAGGCGAATGCCAGGTCGAGCCGCACAAGGCCGCGCACCCGCACCTCGCATCGCACTGGGATCTGATGCCCGCCAAGCCGATCGACGACCTTGCCGGAGAACTTCTGGCCAGCCGCAATCTCCTTTCAGCCTTGGCCGGCCCATCGATCGCTCTGACGGTAAGCGTCGAAGCAAGCGCCCTGCCGGTCCGCCTGTCCGGCGAGGATTTGACCCGGATTCTGGTCAATCTGGTCAAGAACGCCGCGGAGGCCATGCCCTCGGGAGGGCGCATCGCGCTCCGGCTGCACGAGTTTCATGCCGGTGACGAATCTGCTCCCTGGTTGATTTTGACGGTCGAAGACAGCGGGCCGGGAATTCCCCGCGCCGCGCTCGACAATATCTTCGAGTCTGGCTACACCACGCGCGCGGCCGCCGTCTCCAACCACGGAGCGTGGCCGGCCACCCATCACGGACTGGGTCTGTCCATTACCCGATCCATCCTCGAATCCGCAGGCGGGCGCATTCATGTCACCAACCGCTCTCCGTCCGGAGCCTGCTTCAAGATCGAGCTGCCCGTCCTTTGACGTTGACCGCGGGCGAAGCTCCACAGCCTGCTGACGGAACGAATTTCCGGCAGCGCAACAGAGAATCCGATTTACCGAATTGCGCGTGAGGCGAATACAATGCTCGAAACAGCTCTGCACTCAAGAAACACCGAAATGGAATTTATCCCCCAACTCGCTGAGCCTCAGGTCCGGCTGCACCTGCTGGTGGTTGACGCCGACACGGCGGTTCGCTCGGCCTGCGCCGAAATTGCCTCGAGCCTTGGCTATGCGGTTGAAAGCACGGGCGATCTGGGCCATGCTCGGAGCATGTTGCGGGGCAGCCCGGCCGACATCCTGCTGGTCAATCTGCCAGCCGGCTCCAACCTCGGCCTGGAGCTGGTCTCTGAGGTCAAGCTTCTCTACCCCCAGACAGCGGTCGTCGCCATGACCGCCTCGGGCTCGGTCAACGCGGCCGTCGAGGCCATGCGCTGCGGAGCCACGGACTACCTCGCCAAACCCTTTGCCATGGACGAGCTTTCGACGGTTCTCGATCGCGCCTCGGCCTCGCTGGTCACCGACACGGCCACCCGCCAGTTGCGCGAACGGCTGCGCCTCTCACAGGGACTGGGCGCGATGATCGGCCGCTCCGGCGAGATGGAAAAACTCTATCGCATCCTCTCCAAGGTCGCCCAGAGCACACATCCTGTGCTGATCCTGGGCGAGAGCGGCACGGGCAAGGAACTGGTGGCGCGCACCATCCACGCCTACGGGCCCAACTCTCAAAAGCCTTTCCTGCCGGTCGACTGCGGCTCGCTGGTTCCGACCCTGATCGAGAGCGAGCTGTTCGGCTACGTGAAGGGGGCCTTCACCGGCGCCAACCGCTCCAAGGACGGATTATTGGTTTCGGCCGAGGGGGGCACAGTTTTCCTGGACGAAATCGGCGAACTCACGCTGGATCTTCAGGCCAAGCTGCTGCGGGCTTTGCAGGAGAAAGAGGTTCGTCCGGTCGGCGCCACCCATCGCGTGCCCATCAAGGCGCGCATCGTGGCCGCCACCAACCGCGATCTGGCGGTGATGGTCGAAAAGGGCTCCTTCCGCAAGGATCTCTTCTACCGGCTCAACGTGGTCAACCTGCGCCTGCCCCCGCTGCGCGACCGGCGCGAGGACATTCCGCTTCTGGCCGCCCATTTTCTGGATCGGCTGAGCCGCGAGCACGGCACCAAGTTCACTTTGAGCGACGAGGCCCTGCGCACCATGATGCGCCACGACTGGCCGGGCAACGTCCGGGAGCTCGAAAATTCCGTCGAGCGGGCCTGCGCGCTTTCTTCCGGGCCGGTGCTGCACCTGGGCGATCTGCCCACGCAGCTTCAGCAGCAGGGCCTGGAAGCCCAGCGTTCGGCCGTTTTGGCGGGCGAGCCGGCCGTCGAAGGCGCACCCCTCCAGTTGACCACCCTGGCGGATCTTGAGCGTCAAGCGATTCTGGGGGCCATTCGCGCCCTGAACGGCGACAAGCTGCAAGCCGCCAAGCTGCTGGGCATCGGCAAAACCACCCTTTATCGCAAGCTGAAGGAATACGGTATCGCCGACCCGCTTCAGGAAGAATAGCCGGTCCGGATTCAGCACAGGCGCCGATCGCATCGACAAAGCACTTCAAGAATTTCACAGGCCCCGGCGGGAACCAGAGCCGCGCGGACCACACCGATCTCCGGCCACAGGCTGGCCGTGAGAGCCATCAAGGAGCAGAAAATGAGCATTTTGATCGTGACCGGAATCGAAGGCGCCCGCAATTGCGCCGCTACCGCGGCAGCACAACTGGGCATGGAAGTCGAAGTGGCCGATGGACGCAAGTCCGCTCTGGCGCTTCTGCGCCGCCGCGAGTTTGCCGCCATCGTGGTCGATGAGACCATGGCCGAGTGCGATCCGGCCTCCGCCGAGGCCATCTGGGATCATGCGGGGCTGGCCATTCCCCTGCAGATCAATTTTGCCCTCTCGGGCGCGGCGCGGCTGATCCGCGAGATTCGCGCCGCCCTGCACCGCCGCGAACGCGAACAGACGCTGGCCCGGCGGGCCGCCACAGCAGCCATCGAAGCCGAGCTGAAAACCACGGTCGCGGGCCTGCTGCTCCACAGCCAACTCGCTCTCAGCGGCAGCGAAATGCCCGCTCCAATCGCCGAAAAGCTGCGCACGCTTGCCGATCTGGCCAGCCACCTGCGCCAGCAACTGAATGCTCCGCAGAGGACGCCCAGCGAGAGCGCCGCCTGAGCCGTCGTTCCTTGAGGGGAGCGAAACCGGCGGGCGTTGGCGCCTGAGGGAACGTTACCTTCCCTCTATCGTGAGGAAATTTGCTTTAGCCGGCCGGTTCCTCGGCTGCCAGCTTCCTCCTCGGCGTGCTCGCTTTCGACGGTGATTTTGCGCAGGCTGACGTGCTCAAACTGGGCCCAGATCAGGCCCACGGGGACGATGCTGAGGAAGGTGACCAGCAGCAGCGTCGCGGCGCAGGCGGTGGCGGGTTCGGCGGCCACGCCGAAGAAGCTGGACATGGCCGCGGCGACGATGCCGATCTGGGTGAACCAGTCCGAGGATGGGCAGCTGGAAACCGCTGGCCACCATGCTGGAGGCCATGAGGACCATGCACTTGGGCAGGGTCATGGCGGCCAGTTGCGGGCTGGCGACGAAGGCGTGGGTGGTTTCAAGGTAGGCGGGGGTGATGAGCCCCCACATGGCGATCGAGAGAGGGAGGCTCCGCCGAAGTCGGCGAAGGAGCGCATGGTGTCAAGGCCGGTGCGGAAGGTGCGGATCTTGTGGCCGACGGCAGCGGCCCAGCTTTTGGAGAGGACGCCGAGGGCTTTTCAAGAAGGCGGCGACAGCGCCGCCGGCCAGGCGCACGGTGACCAGGAAGAGCGCGCCCGGCGACGGTGTGGCCAGCGCCCCGTAGCCGACTTTCTTGAGCAGACTCGGGATGCGGCAGGGCTCCCGCGGGCGCCAGCAGGATGACAGAGGAGAAGATCAGCGCCATGGAGCCGGCATCGAAGAGCCGCTCGACGATGTAAACGGCGATCTGGGTGCCCAGCGGCAGGCCGGTTTTCCTGGCGACCAGGTAGGGCCGGACCGGGTCCGCAACGCGGCCGATCAGCGCCACCGCCGTAAAGCCGATCACCTGGGTGCCCAGCAGCGAAAACAGCGGCACTTTCTTGCTGTGGCGCAGCAACAGCGCCCAGCGCACCGCGCGGAAGACGTAGCCCAGGTAGATGCAGCCCAAGGCAATGCCGATCTTGCGCCAGTCGGCCAGCTTCAGTTGCTCCACGAATGTATGCCAATGAAATGGATGCCGGTGTTGCGCATAGACGGCCAGCGCCACCAGCGCCGCCAGCAACAACAGGCCCAGAATCAGCCGACTTTTCTTCAAGTAAACTCCGTTCCGCGTCTCAACAAGATCGATCCAGTCTAGTTTCTCACCTGTGAAAGCGAAATAAATTCTATTCGGGAGGCATATTCTGCCCGGCCGACGAGGATGCCATCGACCGCCGCGCCTGCTCGGCGGCTGCCCGTCTGGCCTCCGCTTCATGCGCCAGGACGCGGCGGTTGAACTCATGGATCACGCGCGCCACGTACGTCCTGGTCTCGCGATAGGGCGGAATGCCGCCGTACTTCTCCACCGCCTCCGGGCCGGCGTTGTAGGCGGCCAGCGCCAGCGCCAGGTTGTTGTGGTAGCGGGCCAGCAGCCCATCCAGGTAAGCCGAGCCGCCGCGCACATTCTCGTCCGGCTGGAAGCTGTCCTCGACGCCCAGGCGCCTAGCTGTCGCCGGCATCAATTGCATCAGCCCCTGGGCGCCGGCGCGGCTGCGGGCGTGGGCGTCGCCGCCACTCTCCGCCTTCACCAGGCTGGCCAGCAGATCCACATCCAGGTTGTGTTCCGTGCTCGCTTCGGCCAGCATCTCATGAAGGTCGGCCGCGGAGAGCTTTGTCTCAGGGTGGGCCCCAGGACGAGCGTCTAGTCGTGGTGCAGCCAAGGATTCGGGGACCGTCTCGACATGGGCAATCTCCTCCGGCTGGATCTCGATGTAGTTGTCTTCGCCGGTGCTCAGGTAGAGCCGCACATGACCTGCGACCGCGGCATGATGGTCGCAGCGGATCGCAAACCCATTGCGCAGGCTGACGCGCTCAGCTGCGTGAGCCGGCGGGCAGCAAGCCGCAAGGACCGCAAGGATCGCAAGCAGTGGACGTATTGTGGGCAAACGGCCCAAAAATTTCCTCCCCGGCACGAATTCCGCTCATTCTTGCGGTAATCGCGGCGTAAATCAGATCATTCCTCAGGATGATCCTTCCGCTCCGACCGCCCGTTTCCGCAGCCAGTGTATCCCCTGCCCGCGCCCTTCCAAACAAAAATTCGCCCTCAACTCAACTACTGGCGCGGAATGCTGGCCGTGGCGCGTCTGGCAAGGACGGCCTCCAGCACCACCGCCACCCCGTCCTCGCCGTTGGGCGGAGCCTGCTTCCAGCCGCGCATCTTGGCCATCGTGCGCAGCTCCTGGGCCGCATTGCCCATCATCACGCCCTGCCCAGCCCACTCCAGCATCTGCACATCGTTCCAATTGTCGCCAATGGCCATGGTCTCCCGTCGGTCCACACCCAGCCTGCCGGCGAGCCGTTCAAGCGCCTTGCCCTTCGAGATGCCCGGCGGCAACAGATCCAGAATCGACAGATCGCGGCCCAGGTACTCGGTCTTCGTGCAGGTGCAAAAGCTGGCCCACTCGCTCTCGATGACCGCCTGCTCGGCCTTGCGCATCTCCTCCACGCCACCGGCCACCATGCCCTGAATGGGGCGCTCACCACCGTTGAATGCATTTTCCAGCGGCTTTACCACCTCAATCGCGCTGCGGTTGGCCGCAACCCACAAGGCGATCCGCCCATTCGACTCTCCCATGTCTTCCATCACCAGTTCGCCGCGCCCCGCGCGATCCAAGGTGAACACCAGCGTTCCGAACGGTCTGAGCAGGGCGCACAACCCTCGCGCCACCTCGTTCTGAAGCTGGCAGCGGTCTATCTCTTCGCCGCCCAGGGTGCGGATCACTGCACCATTGGACGTGATCAGCGGCATATCCGCTCGCAAGCCCAACCCTTCAAGCAGCGGCGTCGTATAGTCCGTGCGCCGGCCGGTGGCGATGGCCACCGTGATTCCCGCCTCCTGCGCAGCCCGGAGCGCCCGCGCCGTACGATCGCTCATCGCATGTGCAAAGCTCGGCAGCAGGGTGCCGTCCACGTCGATTGCCACCAGACGAACTGGAGGATGCATAGTTCCAGTGTACCGGGGCACCTGCGGTGCGGTAGACTTTTGGTCCAGTTTTGTTTGCAGCGCGTTCCTTGTGACGACGCTCATACGTGGAGCGTTCCCGGACTGCTATGGTTGCGCCATGAATAAGTGCGGATTGGCTTTGATCCTGTTGCTGTCGATTTGTCCGCTGCTGGCCCAGAATGCGACGGCAAGGCCCTCTTTCGCTGGTTCGCCGCAGATTTTCCTCGTCGGCAGCGTTCACAACTTCCACTTTGAGGAGCGCTACCATTATTCGCTCATCGACTTGCAGGCCCAGGTGCGGTCGCTCCATCCGGATGTGGTCTGCGGGGAGATTACGCCCGATGCCTATAACGGGACAATGGAAGGAAACTTTCCCCCCGAGGCCGCCATGCTGGCCGATATGGCTCCCGGTTGGGGTGCGCGCTTCATTCCCGCAGACTGGCGGGTCAGCTTCGCCCGCATGGATCGCGCCAGCCAGCAATTGTCGGAAGACAAGAAAAAATCTGCCGAACTCGATGCCGAGGAGAGCAAGTTAATGGCTTATTTCAACAGCTTCTCCGGCGTGTCGTTCTACGACTACACGAGCGGCTCGGCAGAGTTTCTGGCCCTATCCGACCACAAATTTGAGCAAGTGGCTGGAGAGAACACGGTTGCCGACATTTCTTACGGAGCTTGGCACGAGCGCAATCGCAACATCGTGGAAAACTGCCTGACCGAAGCAGGCCAGGCTAAGCGCATCGTCTTTGTTTTCGGCGTCAATCACCTTCCGCAACTGCGGCGACAGTTGGCAGCACGCGGTCTGACGGGGCAAATTCCAGTACGGGCGTTCACTCCGGCGGGGCTGGGCGCCATGCCGCCAGCCGTGATCGCCCGTTGGCAACGCAACCTCAAAAATCTGGAAGGCATTGCGGACGGAACGATTGCGGTTTCCGCCGATGATCGGGCCAAGGTGAGGGATACGAACCGCGCACCTGTTCTGCGCAGCGAGATTGCGCTTTATCTGGCACGCCAAGACCCCTGCGGCGGGGCTGGCGCCGGGTGCGGTGCCGGCCCGATCCGTTAAGCTTTTACACATGGAACGAATTTGCAGCCAGTGCCGGGGCGTACTCGGCGAAGAGGTTCAAGCGGATTGGTGTCCTGCCTGCGGCGGGGCGTTGCTGGAACGCGTTACTCTCCCTGCCGGGGAGCTTCAGAGATTGGTTCCACCGCAGGTGGTCGATCATCGCGGCATGGTGCTGCCGCGGCGTCATGCGTTGGGCGGGATCATCACTCCGCAATAGAAGCTAGGAATATGGCAGAAGTCACTCAGGCTTGCAGGCGACGCATCCGGGTGGGGTCGCTCCTCAGTGAAAAGACGAACGGCCGGGAGCGCCGCCGTCGCTGTCGGCTGCGCCCCGGCCGTTCGAGGAGGACACACATTGTTTCTCTCTCGGATTACCGTGACTTCACTCTCGCACAGTTCGCGGTAATTCTATGCAAAACTCCATGAAGCCATTTTCATTTCGGGCAGAGTGCTCCGCGCAATGCCGTTTCGGCTGCGGCACAAAACCGGGCGAGGAAGCTCATGATTAGAGTCTCCGCCTGCTGGGAAGTCGTGTCCGGTCATAGCTTCCGTCGCGCCCGAACGCGCGACGGAGCTTCGCCGCAGGCTCTTACACCACAAAATACTTGGCCTGGGGGTGGTGCACGACGATGCAGTTGGTGCTCTGTTCCGGCTCCAGGTGGAAGCCCTCAGTCAGCCGCACGCCGATATTCTCCTCGGGCCTGAGCAGGCGGAAGATTTTTGTCTGATCCTCCAGATTCGGACAGGCCGGATAGCCGAACGAATAGCGCGAACCGCGATATTTCTGGTGAAAAAGATCGGAAACCTGCGGCGAATCCTCGCCCGCAATCGAGAGAAACGCGCGCGCCTGTTTGTGCGCCAACTCGGCCAGCGCCTCGGCCGTTTCGACCGACAGCCCATGCAGATAGAGATATTTTGTAAAGTCCCCGGCCTCGAAAAGCCTGGCCGTCTGACGGCTGGCCTCGTCGCCGATGGTCACAATGGAAAAACCCACCACGTCGCGGCCGCCGGTCCCGTTCTTGCCTGCTCCCAGCGGCTCGAAGAAATCGGCGATCGAGAGCCTTCGTCCCTGCGCCTGGCGCGGAAACGTGATGCGTTCCAGTTCGCGCTCCGGGTCATCGGGGTCGAATACCACCAGATCGTCGCCCTGGCTGGCGCAAGGAAAGAAGCCGATGACCGATTTCGGTTCGAACCAGTCCGCCGCTTTCACTTCCTCTTCCAGATCGAGCAGAATCGGACGGTACTTTTCCTCAACCAGCCGCAGATAATCGCCCTGCGCGGCGGTCTTCAGTTGCCACTGATTCTTGAAGAGAGCGGTTTCGTTGAGATAGGGAAAGATTTCGTCGAGTTTGTAGTTTTTGAAGACGCGCGTGCCCCAGAAAGCCGGTTTGGGAATCGCCGCCACCCGCTCCACGACCGGCGAACGGCCTTCCGGCGTCAGTTCGACGAGGTTCAGTTCAGGAGCCGCCGCACCCGCTTTCGCGAAGACCTTCACCGTCCGGCCTTCCGCCTCACGGCTGGCGCGCACGGCCGCATCGTCCGAGGTCAGATCGGCCATGGCGTGCAATCCGGCGAAGGCGTCCTCCCCATAAAAAACCGGGCCGGCGTACTCCTTCCGCAAGTCTTCTTCCACGTACTTTCGCGTCAGCGCCGCGCCGCCGCAGATGACGGGAACGGTCATGCCGAGCCGCTCTAAATCCTGTAAAACGTACTTCATTTCGAGCGTAGACTTGACCAGCAGGCCGCTCAGTCCGATGGCATCGGCGTGGATCTCGCGCGCGGCGGCGATGATCGCGTCCGAGGTCTGCTTGATGCCCAAATTGACGACGCGATAGCCGTTGTTCGAGAGGATAATGTCCACCAGATTT
>CAWBHO010000096.1:0-25878 GCA_963788415.1 uncultured Acidobacteriaceae bacterium
GCGTTGTACCAGGGCGCTCCCACGGTCACCTTGTTGCCCACAATGTATTCCGAGAGAATCGGAAACAGCGTTCCCCACAAAATCACAAAGCAGGCCGCCAGCAGCACCAGATTATTAAACAGGAAGCTCGACTCGCGGCTGACGAGTGATTCGATTTGATGTTCGCTCTTCAGATGGTCACGCTGCAGAATGTAAGGTGAAGATGCAGACCGCCAGCACGATGCCCATGAAGACAACAAACCATGTGCCGATCGATGACTGCGCAAAGGCGTGAACCGAACTCACCAGCCCGGCGCGGGTCAGCAATGTGCCCAGCATCGTCAGCAGGAAGGTGGTGAAGATCAGCCACACATTCCAGCTCTTCATCATGCCCTTCTTCTCCTGCATCATCACGGAGTGCAGAAAGGCGGTTCCCGTCAGCCAGGGCATGAAGCTGGCGTTTTCCACCGGGTCCCAGCCCCAGTAGCCGCCCCAGCCCAGCACGGCGTAGGCCCAGTGCATCCCCAGGAAGATGCCGCAGGTCAAAAACATCCACGTCACCATCGTCCACACGCGGGTGACCTTGATCCACTTCTCGCCGGGGTAGCGCATCATCAGCGCGCCCAAAGCAAAGGCAAACGGCACCGAAAAGCCCACATAGCCCAGGTACAGCATGGGCGGATGAATCACCATCTCGGGGTACTGAAGCAGCGGATTCAGCCCATTGCCGTCATCCGGCACCGCTCCCCTAAGCAACGCAAAGGGCGGCGCGGCGAAGTTCAGCACCAGCAGAAAGAAGACCTGAATTCCGGCCAGAATCGCTCCGGCGTAGGCGTAGAGCTTCACATCGGTCTTGTGCGTAAGCCGCAGCACGAAGCCGTAAGCCCCCAACAGCCACGCCCACAGCAGCAGCGAACCCTCCTGGCCGGACCAGAGAGCGGAAAACTTGTAGGCGCCCGGCAGCGCACGGTTCGAGTGTTCCAGGATGTAAGTGATCGAAAAATCGTTGGTGAAGACCGACCAGACCAGCGCGAAGGCTGCCGCCGTGACCGCCCAGAACCCGGCGATCCCCGCCCGCCGCGCCGTGTCGGCCAACCGCTCGGGCGAAATCGGCGACGGCAGTCCAGTCGCGATCAACCGAAGCGCCAGCGCCCCGGCCAGCAGATTGTATGCGGCCAGTATCAGCGCGATAAGAAGTGCAAAACTGCCAAATGCTGCCATCAAAACTCGCCATCAATCGATTCTCGCACACGGACGGGCGCCTCGAAGACCTCCCTGCGAGGGATTCTCCATTCATCATATGCCTTCCTCGCGTGATCTGCCTCACATATAAGCCGCCAGCGAATGGGACGCACGGAAGGGTGCAAGCCAGCCGCAGAAAGCTTCCTGTGCCTGGCAAAAGCTTGAACGGCCACCGCTTAGCGCGCCGCTCTCCCTTATCCGAAGAGAAATTCCTTCTCCCGCAGTTCCTTGATGGTGTCGCGCAGCTTGGCCGCCTGCTCGAACTCGAACTTCTTGGCCGCCTCGCGCATCTGGGTCTCCAGTTTGGCGATGAAAGCGTCGAGTTCCTCCTGCGTGGCGAACTCCGGCAGCCCGGCCGCCTCTTCCTCGGCCACCTCGCCGTACTCGGCCTTCAGAATCTCCGCCAGACCCATCTCCATCTTGTTCACGATCGACTGCGGCGTAATGCCGTGCTCCTCGTTATAGGCGCGCTGGATCGTCCGCCGCCGGTCGGTCTCGTCGATCGCCCGCCGCATCGAGTCGGTAATGCGATCCGCATAAAGAATCGCCCGTCCCTCCACGTGCCTTGCAGCCCGGCCCATGGTCTGGATCAGCGAACCGGCCGAGCGCAGAAAGCCTTCCTTGTCCGCGTCCAGAATCGCCACCAGCGAAACCTCCGGCAGATCCAGCCCTTCGCGCAGCAGGTTGATGCCGATCAGCACGTCGAACTCGCCCTTGCGCAGACCGGCCAGCAGCTTGACTCGCTCCAGCGTCTCGATCTCCGAGTGCATGTAGCGGCAGCGCACGCCCACCTCAGTGTAATAGCCGGCCAGGTCTTCGGCCATGCGCTTGGTCAGCGTGGTCACCAGCACCCGCTCGCCGCGCTTGGCGCGATCGCGGATCTCCGCCAGCAGGTCGTCGATCTGGCCCTTTACCGGGCGAATCTCCACCTCCGGGTCCACCAATCCCGTGGGGCGAATCACCTGCTCCACTACCACGCCCGCGGATTTCGTCAGCTCATACGGCCCCGGCGTGGCCGAGACATAAATCGCCTGCTGCACGCGGTTCTCGAACTCCTCGAACTTCAGCGGCCGGTTGTCGACGGCCGACGGCAGCCGGAAGCCGTAATCGACTAAATTCTGCTTGCGGCTGCGGTCCCCGAACCACATCCCGTGCACCTGCGGAATGGTCGCGTGGCTCTCGTCGATAAACAGCAGGAAATCGCGCGGGAAATAGTCCAAAAGCGTCGGCGGCGCCTCGCCCGGCAGCCGGCCCGAGAAATGCCGCGAGTAATTCTCGATTCCGTGGCAGTAACCCATGGACTTGATCATCTCCAGATCGAATCGGGTTCTTTGGTGAATGCGCTGCGCCTCCACCATGCGCCCCTGCGCCTCGAGTTCGGGAACCCACTGGTTCAACTCCGCCACGATCGAATCGATCGCTTCGCTTTTGCGCTCCGGCTGCACCACGTAGTGGCTCTTGGGATAAATCGGCAGGCGCGCGTATTTCTGCTTGACCGTTCCGAAAAGCGGATCAATCTGAGAAAGACTCTCAATCTCGTCGCCGAATAACTCGATGCGGTAGGCCGTTTCGTCGTAAGTCGGATAAACCTCGATGATGTCGCCCCTCACCCGGAAAGTTCCGCGCCGAAAGTCCGCATCGTTGCGCTCATAGAGGATTTCGACCAACCGGCGAGTAATATCCTTGCGGCTGATCCGCTGGCCTTTTTCGAGCAGCAGCAGCATTCCGTAGTAAGCTTCCGGCGAACCCAGGCCGTAAATACAGCTTACCGAGCTGACGATGATCGAGTCGCGCCGCTCGAACAAACTCCGCGTCGCCGAAAGACGCAGCTTGTCTAACTCCTCATTCACGGTAGCTTCTTTCTCTATATATAAGTCGCCGGCCGGAATGTAAGCCTCCGGCTGGTAATAGTCGTAGTAACTCACAAAGTATTCAACCGCATTGTTGGGAAAGAACTGCTTGAACTCGTGATAAAGCTGCGCGGCCAGCGTCTTGTTATGCGCCAGAATCAGCGCCGGCCGGTTGGACTGCTCGATCACCTTGGCCATGGTGAAGGTCTTGCCCGAACCGGTCACGCCGAGCAGCACCTGGTGCTTCTCGCCCGCTGCGAGACCTTGCATCAGTTCAGCGATCGCCCGCGGCTGATCTCCCCGCGGCTGGTAGCTGGTGACGAGTTGAAAATCCATAGTCTGATTATACGCACGGAGCGAACAAAAGGAGAACATATTTCTGCCCGATCGACGGGCACGATCGGGAGCGCCTCATGCTTCAGCGCAAGCCGGGTTGGTCGAGCACCCGAGGGGGCGAAGCCGGGGCGTCGATCTGCCGCCCTGCATACAGGGAGGTCCAGCACAACTCGTTGTCCTCGAGCCGCGGGGAGGGCTTGCTGATCCTCTCCGAGCCTTCTTGGGTGTCATAGAATTGCGTCAGGTAGCCAAACAATGGGCCATGTGCCAAAACCGCCGGTTGCAACCGTGGTGAAGCGTTACGAAGCTCTGTTGCGCATGTCAGCCTCTCAGACTCTGCAAACTCCGCGCGACATAGCACAAAGACTGGCGAACGAGCTCCATTCACTGCTTGATTTCGATTTCTTCGAGGTGCTCGTCTATGAGCAAAACTCAAGCGAGGTGCTCTGGCGCTGCATGGACTTGGACAAGAGGCCATGGCTGGACAAGCGCATGGAAGATACCCCTGCATGGTGGGTCCACCAGAACCAGCAGGAGCTCACCATTGCCGATTGGGATGCGGACGATCGCTTCTCGTGGCTGCGGGACGGGTTGCGAGAGCACGGAATCGAGATTCGCTCAATCTGCGCGCTTCCGCTTACCACTCCGCAGCGCCGCCTAGGGGTACTGTTTGTGGCCAACCGGCAGCCCCAGAAATATTCCGAAGATGAAATCCACTTTCTCTCGTTTTTGGCGGAAGGACTGGCATTCGCTCTCGGCAATGCGTTCAATTACGAGGCCTCCTGCCGGGCACAGGCGGAACTGGAACTCCAGAATTCTCGCCAGAAACTCCTGCTCGAGCTGACAAATCGGGTCGCATCCAACCTTGATCTGCGCGAACTGCTGAGGACGATCTCGGCGAACGTTCGGCAAACGATGGACTGCGATATGGCGGGCGTCTCCTTGCTTGACACTCTAAGCAGTCAATTCCGGATTTATGCCATCGATTCTCCGAATAGCCGGGGGTTTTTTCAGGAGGAATCTACGATTCCTGTTGAGGGAGCCGCCGTCGCAGCTCTTGAAACGCTTCGGCCAGTGATCGCGAACGGTCTCCCCTCGGTAGATCCGGAGTCAACGATCTACGAACGGGTTCTTGGTGAAGGGATCAAGTCAACCTGCATCGTTCCGCTGGTCAGCCGGGGGCGAGCACTGGGCATCCTGGCCCTTGGCCGGCGAAGCGAGAATTTATTCAAAGAAGAGGATAGCGGGTATCTCATGCAGATCGGGGGCCAGCTTGCGCTGGCCATCGAAAACGCGCTTGCCTATCGCGAGATTGCCGATCTGAAAGACAAACTGGCGCAGGAAAAACTCTATCTGGAAGAAGAGATCCGCGCCGACAAGAACTTCGAGCAGATTATCGGCAAAAGCGCGCCGCTGCGGCACGTGCTGGAGATGGTGCAGACGGTTGCGCCGAGCGATTCGACCGCGCTGCTGCTGGGCGAAACAGGAACGGGGAAGGAGTTGGTCGCCCGCGCCATTCACGATCACAGCCAGCGCAAGGACCGGACGTTCGTGCGTATCAACTGTGCCTCCATTCCGTCCGGGCTGCTCGAAAGCGAATTGTTCGGGCACGAAAAGGGAGCGTTTACCGGAGCGATCAGCCAGAAAATCGGACGGCTGGAACTGGCCGACCAAGGCACCTTGTTCTTGGACGAGGTGGGCGACATTCCCCTCGAGATGCAGCCCAAACTCCTGCGAGTATTGCAGGAGCGGGAGTTTGAGCGTCTGGGCAGCACGTTTACCCGCAAGGTGAACGTGCGGCTGGTGGCGGCCACCAATCGCGATCTGGAAGCGATGATCGAGGCCCGGGAGTTTCGCAGCGACCTCTTCTATCGCCTCAATGTCTTTCCCATTCACATTCCTCCGCTGCGCGAGCGCCGGGAAGACATTCCTCTGTTGGTGCGCTACTTCGTCGAGAAGTTCGCCCGGCGCATGCAAAAGCGGATCGATACGATTCCATCAGCCGCGTTGAAGAAGCTCGCTGGTTGGGAGTGGCCGGGAAACATCCGCGAGTTGGAAAACTTCATTGAGCGTTCGGTCATCCTGACGCGGGGCAAGGCTCTGGAAGTGCCTCTCGATGAAGTCCGCCGCGCACCGAGGGAACCGCTGGCAAGCCGTGCCGCGCCGCCGGTTCGGGAGGAGATCGCCCGCATTGTGCGCGAGACCATCGGCGAGTTAGACATGTCGGCAAACAGCGGCAGAGAGTACGACAAGAAGCATCGGCGGGAAATGACCCGCACTGCGCGAGAGACTGCGGACGATTTGAACGGGACATCTCGGCAAACCGCACTGCAGAGTACGACGAGAAGCAGCGGCAGGAAATTACCCGCATTTTGATCGAGACCAAGGGACGCGTCGGCGGTCCGAACGGAGCTGCAGCCCGTGCTGGCCTCCACCGCACTACGTTGCTTTCGCGGATGAGAAAACTGGGCATCGATCCCAGAGAATTTTCCTCTTTATAAACAACGATTGATGGTTCTTGGACCCTGTTGAGTCTTTCCGCAACTGAATCCTCCGCCCGCGTTCAATCTCCCTTTCTCTCAGCATGAATCGATCGGTGCCGTCCGTGCGCGAGTGACGGTTTCGGCAACTCAGACGATTTCTACATTTCGTCACTTTAGACACTTCCTATTCGGTTGTCCGTTGTTTTTCAATACCTTAAGAGGTTAAGCAGTTTGGCCATCGTGTTGCATTCCTCTGTTTATCGAAGGGAATACACGATGTTAAAGATCTCAGTCATCGACAGCCGAACCCAGCGCCGCGTGGTCATCGAAGGCGCGCTCGTCGAGCCATGGATGGCGGAGCTGCGGAGATCATGGCGGGCCGCCAAAACAGATTTGCAGGACCGCAAGCTGGTTCTCGATTTGAAGGGCGTAACCATGATCGGCGAAGAAGGCGAAGACGCGCTTTCGGAATTGGTCAAGGAAGGCGCCAGCTTCTGCGCAAGTGGCGTGCTCACCAAATATCTGCTTCAGCAACTCGCGCGCGAAAACAAGGAACGTGCAAGACCGGCAAATAGCCCCGCGTGCCGCGGCGTGGATCGAGGGAAGGGACAAATATGAGCATCCCACTCATGCTTCGGCGCGGCGCACAAGTGGAAGGCCAATACGCAACGGCAGACGACTTCTGCAAGCTCTTCGCGGAAGACATGACAAGCCTGTATCTACTGGCATTTCTCTTGACAGCGAGTCACGAGAGAGCGGAGCAGTGCTTCGAATCCAGCATTGAAGACTGTGCACAGGGAAGTTCTGTGTTTCAGCAGTGGGCCCGGTCCTGGGCTCGTCGAGTCATCATCCAGAACGCGGTGCGAACGATCGCGCCGCGGCCCCGTTTCCGAGATGAATCAATCCATGAATCCACATCCGAAGCTGTCCGTAACGAGCTGAAACATGACCAGGACGCTGCGTGGGCCGGAGTCTTCGCGCTCGAAAACTTCGAGAGATTTGTATTCGTCGTCTCGGTTTTAGAGGGCTATGCCGATCGAGAGTGCGCGGTCCTGCTGGGTTGCACGGCACCTGAGGTTCTTCAGGCGCGCGTGCGAGCCTTCGAGCACATTGCAAATCTCGGAGAGACAAGTGTGCAGCCGGCAATGGAACGATTTCGCTCTTGAGAAGGTCGCGATCACGGAGCACGGCAATTCCAGGGATATCGCTGTCACGCCGGAAATTCGTCGAAACGGTCCTATGGAGCTTGTCCGGGTTCAGGTCTGACAGCTCATCGAGGCTCAGCGCCGGATGTCGAACGGATAAAATGGATGAAAGAGGCATTGTTTGCCGACGAAAGAATCGTCGAAACTCTTTGGCCAAATGCGGGGCATCCGGTTGAATATGATGGAGAAACAAGATCAGTCTCTGGAGGGCGTTCTGCTGGATCCGGACGGCCCTGACCTGGGGGACGACTTTCTGGCTCTTTGCGGAGAGCGAAATCGAAGCCTTGTAACGCGGCTCAAAGCCGTAGAAGGGCCTGGACTTTCTGCCGCGGCCGAGCCTCTTCTCGAAAGAGACCGCCCGCTGATCGGCGTACTGGCCATACAAGGCGACTATGCCGCTCACGCCGAGGCGCTGGCCGAAGCCGGTGCGTCGGCCGCCTTGGTTAAGACCCCGCAGGATCTTTGCCTGGACGCCCAGCCCCTTGATGGCTTGGTGCTGCCCGGCGGCGAATCGACCACCATGCTGCGATTCCTGGAAAAACACAATTTCTTTGAGGTTTTGCAGGAGTTTTGCGAGCGCAAGCCAGTCTTCGCCACCTGCGCCGGAGCGATCCTGCTGGCGCGCCAGGTTCTCAACCCGCCGCAACGCTCGCTTGGAGTTCTGGATGCGGTCGTCGAGCGCAACGCTTACGGCCGTCAGATCGATTCGGCCATCGTGACCGCTGAAACCTCTCTGGCCGGCGGGCCGTTGGAGATGGTTTTCATCCGTGCCCCGCGCATCACGCAGACCGGAGCGGAGGTCGAGGTGCTGGCCCGGCGCGACGGCTTTCCCACGCTGGTTCGTCAGGGCCGCATCCTGGCCGCGACCTTCCATCCCGAGCTCTCGCGCGACCGCCGCGTCCACCGGATCTTCGTCGAAGCCGTCGCGGCTGCCAGGAAATAGCCGGCCCGCCTGAATCGGATTGCTCCGGCTCGCGAGTGCTGGACCCAGCGAAGAGAATTGCCCCTTCGAAACACGAAAAAATCTCGCCGAATCAGGATGCATCCGATCCAAAGTGGGAGTAATCTCTACTTCACAGAGGCTTTCATGCCCACCACGATTCCCCACAGGACGGAAAATAAGAAGCGGCGCGACGAGCCGGGCATCGGCGGCCAACCGCCGGTTGCGCGCCGGCCCACCGGTGGCAATGGGGACGGGGGCGACGACGACAACTGGGGAAATGAGCGCCATGGGCCGCGAGAACTGCTGTTGCGCGTGCGCTTCTTTCTTTTCACGGGACTCGCGGTCGACCTGAGCCTGCTCGGCGTTCTGACGGCGATCTTTTTCGCGCGCATGATGGGCGCGCAGATGGACTCGCGCCCCCCGGGCCTGTCCGCCAACTGGCAACCGTTGGCGCTGCCGCACATTCTCTATCTCAACGCCGCTGTCCTGCTACTCAGTTGCGTGACCGTGGAATTTGCCCGGCGCAATATCTTCCGCGAGATCGACGCGCTGGAGGAGTGGCTTGGGCTGGGCCGGCCGGCGCTTGCGCGTGCGCTCCCCTGGCTAGGGGCCACGCTCGCTCTCGGCGCCCTGTTTCTGGCCGGCCAGTGGATCGCCTGCAAACAGTTGGCCGTGCAAGGATTTGCCTTCGACAGGCACTCGAACCCGGCCAGCGCGATCTTCTATTTCATCACCGGCCTGCAGGCAGGTCATCTGCTTCTGGGCGTTGTTGCCCTCATGCTTTGCCTCACTGCCCTCGGCTGGCTGCAGCGTGTCGAACTCCGCCAGATCGCCGTCGACGCCACGGCCTGGTATTGGCACGCCATCAGCGTGGCCTGGCTGGTGATGCTGGGAGTGATGGCTTTGGGACAATAGAGCGCCCGGTCGGCTCAAGCAGGGGATTTGGCGAAACTGTTGCCGCTCGTGCCGGGCCTCAGTGCGTCAGCCGGAAGCGGAAAATCGCCGGCACGCTGCCGTCCACTGTCACCCGAACCTCATAGCCGCCCGCATCGAGCTTCACGTTGTTGCCGTAGTGCGTGCTCTTGAGATCTTTTCCGGCCATGTGCATGCGCACGACCGGGAGTTCTGTCCACGCGCCCATCCGCGGAGAAACCTGCCGGTAGCGGATGTTCACTTCCGCGTCTTCCACCGGTTCGCCGTTCTTCTTCACGAAAACAACCATGTGGTGGTTGGGATCGGCGGGGCCGTTGAGCTGAACAGGCTCGGCGCCGCTGTCGCGGATCATCATGACCATGGGCCCACTGAAGGATTCGGCCGGTAGCACTTTCAGCGTGACGGTCGAGGCGCCCACTTTCGCCGTCTGGCTGACGGTCTGGGCCGGCGCGACGGCCGCAAACAGAGCCGCCAGCGAAAAAAGAAACACTCCGGCGAACAAACGACCGCCGTAAATCTTTGCTTCCCTGCGATTCATGGCAACCTCCTGGTTCATCGTAACGCCTTCGCTCATGGTTCTCCATCGGGCGCGCCGGAGAGCCAGCCCGCGTCCGCAGCCGGCGGATTTTCGCACGGTGGACTCTGAGCAGGCTAAATTCTCGCGCGGCGATTCGTCGCCCCGGCGAGCTCGAATTATTGCGCCTTTCCCTCGGCGGAAGCCTTGACTGCGGCCGCCACTTCGGCCGGATTCCAGTCGTCTCCTCCCCAGGAGCGAACGACCGTATTCTCCGGCCCGATCAGAACGGTTTCCATGGTGTGGAGAATGTCGCCCTGCGTGGGCAGATAAGCCACGCCGAAGGCCGTTGCCAGCCGCTTGAGACGAGGGGCGGAGGGAACGGCAAACTCCCAGTGCGAGAAGGCCGCCGGGTTTCCGTGGATGTATTTGAGTCCGTAGCGGCGCAGCACCGGCGGCGTATCGTGCCGTGGATCGAGGCTGATGCTGATCAAATGGCTCGTGGCGAAGGCTCGGGGGTCGTTCGACAGCAGCTCATTCACCTTGGCGAAGCGTGCCGTGATGACAGGGCAATCGTCGGTGCATTCCGTGTCGATAAACGTGATCAGAATTGCTTTTCCGCGATCATCCTGAAGATGAATCGTCTTGCCGTCCTGATTCACCATGGGAATGTCCGGCACAGGCTCGCCCACCAGCAGCCGATGGGGCGGAAGCAACGATGGGGGCAGATTTTTCCTGGGCTCTGCGGTCACGGCGATGTTTGTCAGCGTGAAATTGTCGTTCTCCGCCGGCGCCAGCACATCGGCGCGAATCTCATCGCCGGGTTCGAGCCGCGCGAGGACGGAAAAATCTGCGACCCGATAGGCCTCGTTGGTGGCAGGCAGAAAACCGGGAATCGCTTCCTGCTGAACCATCACCTGCCGGGTGACGGCGCTTTTACCCAGAACCAGGCCATGGAGCTGGTACCGGCGCACGTTCGAGCTTTCCGCCGGCTCAGCCCGCGAGCTGCCTTGCCTGCATCCAGCGGCGGCGATCAGCAACACGGCGAGCAGCGCCGCAAAACAACGGGCAGAACGGGCAAGCAGCGTCGGATCGTGATTTCCCCTCTTCATTCAGCAAGGGGAAATCGTCCGCCGGCGATTGTCAACCCTAAGGCAGCAAGCCGGCTTTTTTCAGGCTCTTCATGTGGCGCACGTCCGCGGCCTGCACCCAGAAGATCACGTCTTCGGCGATGTTGGTGGCGTGGTCTCCCACGCGCTCCAGGGCGTGAGCGATCATCAGCGCGTTCAGCGCCTGGGGGGCCAGATGGCTCTGCTCTTCCATGACGCCGGTCAGCGCCTTGTAGGCCGCGCGGTTCATGTCGTCCACGGCGTCGTCCATGGTGAGCACGGAGCGCGCCAGCTCGGCATCCGCATCGATAAACGATTGCAGGCTCTTGCGCACCATCTCGGCGGCCATCGACGCCATGCGCGGAATGTCGACCGGCAGCTCGGCGGCGGCCATCTGGTCCATGCCGCGCACGCGCTCGCTGATGGCGTCGGCCGCATCGCCCACCAGTTCCAGGTCCGTGTTGATCTTGATCACGCTCAGGATGAAGCGCAGATCGCCGGCCATGGGCTGCTCCATCGCCAGCAGGTCCAGCGCCGCCTGGTCGATCTCCCGCTCCAGCCGGTTGATGGCGATCTCCGAACGGCTCACCAGGTCGCAGATCGACAGGTCGTGCACCCGATACGCCTCGGTGGCGCGCTGGATGCCCTGCTCCGCGAGGCCGGCCATCACCAGCAGCCGCTCCTTCAAGTCGTCGAGGCTTTGGTGGAAACGTATGCGCGTCATCCGAACCTGCCTGTAATATAGTCTTCCGTGCGCTTGTCGCTGGGGTTGGTGAAGATCTTGTCGGTCGAGTCGAATTCGACCATGCGGCCATTGAGGAAAAAGCCCGTTTTTTCGGCCACGCGGGCGGCCTGCTGCATATTATGCGTCACAATCACGATCGTATATTGCGACTTCAACTGAAAGATCAGGTCTTCGATCTTGGAGGTGGAAACCGGGTCGAGGGCCGAGGCCGGCTCGTCCATCAGCAGGACTTCCGGATCGACGGCCAGCGCGCGCGCAATGCACAGCCGCTGCTGTTGGCCGCCGGAGAGGCTGGCTCCGGACTTTTTCTTCAGATCGTCCTTCACCTCGTCCCACAGCGCCGAGTTCTGCAGCGAGCGCTCGACGACGCTGTCCAGCACGCGCCGATTGGTGTAGCCGTTCAGCTTCAGCCCCGCGGCCACGTTATCGTAGATGGACATGGTGGGAAAGGGATTCGGCCGCTGGAAGACCATGCCCACGCGGCGGCGGATCTCGACCGGCTTGGCGTCTTCGTAAATGTCCAGATCGCCGATGCGGATGGTCCCCGTAACGCGCGCGATGGGGTTGGTCTCGTGCATGCGATTGATGCAGCGCACGAATGTGCTTTTGCCGCAGCCCGAGGGGCCGATCAGCGCCGTCACCTGGTTGGCCGGGATCTTCAGATTGATGTCCTGCAGCGTGTGATTGGCTCCGTACCACGCGTTCAGGTCGATTACCTCAATGCCCACGCCCACTTAGCTTGCCCCTTTCAAAACGCCGCGGCTGGTCACATAGCGCACCAGCGAAACCGCCAGCACAATCAGCACAATCAGCACCAGCGCCCCGGCCCACGCCAGCCGGTGCCAATCGTCGTAGGGAGAGATCGCGTAAACGTAAATCTGCAGCGGCAGAGCGCCGATCGGCTCGTTGAGGTTAGCGCTCCAGAACTGGTTTCCGAGAGCGGTAAACAGCAGCGGCGCCGTCTCGCCCGCCACACGCGCAAAAGCCAGCATACACCCGGTGATAATGCCTGGCGAGGCCGTCTTGACGGTAATCGACAGCACCGAGCGCCAGTTGGGCACACCCAGCGCCAGCGCCGCCTCGCGCACCGCGTTGGGCACCATCAGCAGCATCTCCTCGGTGGTGCGGCAGACCGTGGGAATCATCATGATGCCCAGCGCCACGCCGCCCGACAGGGCCGAAAAGTGGCCTTGCGGAACCACAACCAACGAGTAGATCGCAATGCCCATCACGATCGAAGGCACGCCGTTGAGCACATCGGCGGTAAAGCGCACCGCGTTGGCCAGTTTGGTGCCGCGGCCAAACTCCGCCAGGAAAATACCGCCGCCAATCCCCACAGGGACGCCGATCGCGCTGGCCAGCCCCAGCAGAATCGCCGAACCAAAAATGGCGTTGGACATGCCCCCGCCCAGCTCGCCCGGAGGCTTGGGAATCTGTGTGAAAAAGGCCAGGTTCAGAGAACTGGCTCCCTTGAAAACGAGGTACGCAAAGATGGCCACCAGCGGCGCCACGACCACGACGGTAGCCAGCACCGCCAGATACGTGGCCGCGTAATCGGTCAGCGTCCTGAATCGGGCCCGCAGTTGATGTTGTTCCGCCTTCACACGCCTCTCCCCTCGGTGATTCGCCTCAGTTGACCCGCGCCGGAGCTCCGCGCGTCACGGCCCAGACCAGTAATTGCGCCAGCGCATTCACGATGATGGTCACAATAAAAAGCGCCAGCCCGATCTCGATCAGCGCGCTCAAGTGCACGTTGTCGACCGCCTCGGTGAACTGATTGGCGATCACCGAAGCCATCGAACTGCCGTTGGACAGCAGCGAGCGGTGAATCTCCGCGGTATTGCCGATCACCATGGTCACCGCCATGGTTTCGCCCAGCGCGCGCCCCAGGCCCAGAATGATGGCGCCCACGATGCCGATGCGCGCATTGCGCAGCACGCCCATGCGGATCGTCTCCCAGCGCGTGGCGCCCAACGCCAGCACTGCCTCGCGCTGCGAATGCGGCACCGCGGTCATCACCTCGCGGGTGAGCGAGGAGATGATGGGCAGAATCATGATGGCCAGAATGACGCCCGAGGCCAGAAACCCCAGCCCGGTCGGATTGTCGTCGTTGAAAAAACCCGTCCAGCCGAGCGATTGAATCAGCAGCGGATTCACGTGCTCCCGGAGCAGCGGAACCAGCACGAAGACCGCCCACAATCCGTAGATCACGCTGGGGATCGCCGCCAGCAGCTCAGTGATGAAGGCCAGTGGCGCTCGCAGCCGGTGGGGACACATCTCCGTGAGAAACACCGCCACGCCCAGGGCCAGCGGAACCGCCAGAAGCAGCGCCAGAAAGGACGACACAAGAGTGCCATAGACGAAAGGCAGGGCGCTGAAATGCTCGTTGACCGGGTCCCAGTACATGGGCTGATGGGAGTATGGGTCGGTGAAGGATTGATAGAAAAAGCTGAGACCGAATTTGCTCCAGGCAAGATGCGAGCGCGACACCAGCTCGAAGGCAATCAGGGCCACAATGCCGAAGATGGTCAAGGCGCACAACACCATCAGCCAATAAAAGCCGCTGTCAGTCGTTGCCGAATTGCCGCGCGACATCAGAAATGCGCGCACGGGCGAAACTTCGCTTGAAGCCGCCTCAGCCGAACCTCGTTCTGAAGAACCGGGCTCGGGCAAAAGCTGAGGCTGAGAGACTCGAATGTTGCGCACTTGGGCTACCACCTAATCAGGCTACCGAAGCAAGATGAACAGGAGGTTAAAACGCCGTAAAATCAAGCGCATACAACCGGAGAAAATCCGCGCGTTCCGTCTTGAACGCCTCCAGGGAAGAGCCAGGTCCCTTTCCCCGAAGGAGAAACCAATCGCGGCAGAACCGCAAAGACTCTCCGCTCCGGCGAATTCAACGCCTTCCCGTCTTTCGCGTTGAGAAAATCGGTCCATGGGAGCTCCGCACGCACTGGCAAAGCTAAAAAGGCTCCGGAAGTGGCAGGGGTCAAGCCGGAAGCGAGGCGCGCATTCCGTCGATTGCCGTGGTGAGGTCCAGGGCCAGAACCTGTTGGGCTTCTTCAGTGAGCTTGGCGCCCTGGCTGGTGAGGTAGAAGACATCAATGGCGGTTTCGCCCTCGGTGTCGATAAGCGCCACTTTGATGTTGCACTGGTGGGTGCTGAGGGTGAGAGCGATCTGCCGCAGCAGGCCAGGCAGATCCTGTGCTACAACTTGCAGGATCGTCGAATGCGTCGAGGACTCGGAGTCGAATTCGAGGCGCGTGGCCACCTCGACCTTGAGGTTGGCGGAGCTGCTCATGTGGCTGCGGGCTTCGAGCAGCGTCTCGACGGGAACTTCCAGCGACACCACGTCGTGGAGGTATTCGAGAAAGCGATCCTTCTCGCTGGGATTGAGCTCGAGGGTGCGGAAAGCGTCGGTGAAGTGGAAGCTGTCGACGATCACCCCGGCGTCGTTCGAGAAAGCTCCCGCCTTGACGATGTTCATGCCCCAGGCGGCCAACGCGCCGGCCACATCGGCAAACAGGCGGCTGCGGTCGCGGGCGATCACGGTCAGATCGAAGAGCTGGCGGTGGGGGCGCAGGTCGAGCTGGACCGGATCTTCGTCAAGCCGGGCGGCCAGCTGAAAGTGGTCGCGGATCTGCTCGGGCAGGCGGGTTTGCAGGTAGCGCTGGGGCAAGCCTTCAAGAAACTGCCGGAGCTCGTCGTACTGGGCCGCATGGACCATGGAACGGATGCGATTGAGCAGCGTGGGATCGATGGCGGCGCGGTAGCGCACCTCGTCCACCGAGCGGTCCATGAAGTTGGCCGTGGCAATGTAAAGCTGCCAGAGGTTTTCGGCCTTCCAGGGGGTCAGCGCATCGGGGTTGACGGCCTTGATGTCGGCAAAGGTCATCAGCGTGAGCATCTTCAGCACCATCGGGCTGCCCAGCTTCTCGGAGAATCCGCGCACATTTTCTTGATCGAAGATATCGCGGCGCAAGGCGTTGGACATTTCCAGGTGGAGGCGGATGAGGCTGAGAACCGACTCGCGCTCCTCGGCATCGAATTCCAGCCGGGCCAGGAAGGCGTCGGCCAGTTCGATGCTCTGCGCAATGTGCTCGCCGCTGCGCCGGGCCTTGCCGGTATCGTGCATCAGCAAGGCCAGAAGAAACAGGTCCAGGCGGTCAATCTCGGGCAGCAGCTGGGCCAGGCGCTGTTCGTAGTCATGCGTGGGCTGGCGGAGGCCGTGGATGTTGTCGATCACCAGAAAAGTGTGCTCGTCGACGGTGTAGCGGTGATAGGAATCGCGGATCACCAGGGCGTCGATACCGTGAAATTCGGGGATCAGCATCTCGAGGATGCCCAGCGCGTGCATGGTGCGCAGGGCGTGCGCCGCGTGCGGTCCCAGCAGCACCTCGCGCAGGGCGTTCCACAGGTAAGGCCCTTCGGGGATGTGAATAGCCAGGGCGGGCAGCGCGTCGGTGATGCGGTCTTCAGCGGCCTGCGAAAGCGCGTAGCCGTGCGCGGCCATCAGCGAGAAGATGCGCAGGATGGCGCTGGTATCGCTGAACTGCGCGCCGGGAACGATGTCGATGCGGCCCTGATCGAGCAGAAAGTCGGTGCCCGCAATGGGCGTGCGGCGGCGGCGAAACTGCTTGTAGAAGCTGACCGGAACCGGCAGGTGCTCCATCAGGAGCGCGGCGCGGCGATAGATGACCCGGGCGTGACGATAGTAGGTCCGCATCCAATAAGCGGGGTCGGCGGTGCCGCGCGTCTCGAGGCCGATGGAGTTGGCCGCCGCCTCGTCCTGCGATTGCCAGTCGAGAGTGTTGTCGTCGCGGCCATGACGGAAATGGAGAAAACATCGTGCGGCGGCCAAAAAGTCGAAGGCCGCCTCGGCGTCGCCGCGAGCGCTCTGGAAGACACCGCCGCGATGGCGGGGCCACTCCTTGGTCTCCTTTAAATGGAAGAGCAGCGCGAACCAGACGGCGAGGCTGTAGTCGCGCAGACCGCCGGGACAGTCCTTGAGATTGGGTTCCAGGTGAAAGATGGTGTTGCCGAACTTGGCGTGGCGGGCGCGGGCCACCTCGCCCAGCTTTTGCGCAATGGTGTTCCACTCGCTCAGCACCAGGCCGGGAAGCACGGTTTGGTGAAGCTGCTGGTAAAGCGGAAACTGGCCGGCGAGGAAACGGCGGTCCAGCGTGGCCAGGGTGAACTCGAGATTGTCCGGATCGAAGCGGCCGGCTTCCTTGAGGGTGCGGATGGCGGGACTGGCGCGCAAACCGATATCCCACATCCCCTGGATCACGGCGCGTACGGGTTCTTTGGCCAGCAGCTCGGTCTTCGCATCCGCAAAAACGAACAGCACATCGATATCCGAGTACGGGAAGAGATCCTTGCGCCCATAACCGCCCAATGCCGCCATGGCCGCGCTCTGCCCCGGAAGGTCAACGAAGGCGCGGCGCCACATCTCGATCAGGATGCGGTCCACCACCGCCGAACGGCGGCGAATGGCGGCCGTGCCGTCCCCGGTGCGCTCACAGGTCTGGCGGACAAGCGCCATTTCCTGCGTATACTGCTCCCGAAGATCGTCAACCGCTAGAGCGACTGGATTCATAAGTGATTGTGTGTGACTTGCCGAAGCAAGGAGGAGTTCTTAACAGCATAAGCGATCTGAACGGAAAACGGGTACTTTTGCTTGCCCGGTTCCGGAAAGCGGAACGGAAGGGAGCCCGAATCGGGGTGGGATGCGGCGATTTTTTCCCCCGGGGTCGCGCGCCCGCGCCTCTGATGCTTCAAAATCAAACCTGACTCGCAAGGGCAGGATCTTTTCTGCCGACAGGAGGACACCATCGGCGCGCGCATGCGATTGGGCGATCTGCTAGTGCGGGCGAATCTGGTCACGGTCGAGGACGTGGGCAGGGCGCTCGATCGAACCGCAACCAACGGACGCCGCCTGGGCGACAACCTGGTGGCCCTCGGAGCCATTGGCCAGGAGACGCTGGACGGCTTTCTGAAGCGCATTCCCGCCGAGCCCCCCAGCATCGCCGCAACCGGCATCGATGAGATCGAACTTCTCGGCCTGTTGATGCGCGTAATTTACACCGACCACCTGGAAACCTGCCGGGAGTTCGTCGACGCCATCAAGCTCCCGTACCACATCGTGGCCGAATTGGTGAAGATGGGCATCGACCGGCAGCTGCTGCGCACCCTGGGCCTGCGCAGGTCCGACAGCCCGCTCGATATGGGCTACGCATTCACTGAAGAGGGCAAGCGCTGGACGCTGGACGCCCTCGATCGATCGCGCTACGCCGGCCCCGCGCCGGTCACCATCGATGAGTTCACCCTGCAGGTGAACCTTCAGAAGCTGACCAACGAAGTGATCACCTTCGACCGCATCCGCAAGGCGGTAGGCGAGCTGACCTTCGACGCAAGTATCATCGAACAGTGCGGGCCGGCGTTGAACTCGGGCCGGGCCATGCTGCTCTACGGCCCTCCCGGCAACGGCAAAAGCTCGGTTGCGCATTCGCTCGGCAGCGTCTTCAGCGACGTGATCTACGTGCCCTACGCGGTGAGCGTCGAAGGGCAGATCATTCGCTTTTACGACCCCAGCGTTCATGTTCCGGTGACTCCCGCCGAGCCGATCGACGACAGCCTCTCGTTTGTCCGCGCCGAGGATTGCGATGCGCGCTGGGTGGCCTGCCGCAGGCCGTTCATCGTCACCGGCGGCGAACTGACGCTCGAAATGCTCGACCTTAGATACGATGAGACGGGCCACTATTACGAAGCGCCGCTGCATCTGAAAGCGCTGGGAGGCTGCTTCGTCATCGACGACTTCGGCCGCCAATTAGTCAGCCCCACCCATCTGCTCAATCGCTGGATTGTTCCTCTCGAAAACCGCATCGACTACCTGAAACTACACACGGGCAAGAGCTTCAGTATTCCCTTCGAGGAGCTGGTCATCTTTTCCACCAACCTCGAACCGGAAGACCTCATGGACCCGGCCTTCCTGCGCCGTCTTCCCTACAAGATCGAGGTGGGAGCGCCCAGCCTGGAGATTTACCGGACCATTCTGGAAAAGGAGAGCAAACGACAGGGATTGACGCTGCCGGCCGAAGTCTTTGAATTCATCGTGCGCAAGCTGAAAGAGGAAAAAAAGCTTGAATTCGCCGCCTATCAGCCGCGATTCATCATCGATCAGGTGGTGGCCACCTGCCGGTTCATGGGCCAGCCCCCGCATTTCGAGCCGCGCTTCATCGACTATGCGCTCAATAATCTGAGCGTGCGGCGTAAAGCGTCCTGAATCACGGTGACCTGCCACCGCGGAGCTGGAGTCTGGGATGAGCTTTCGCGCTCGCGCAAAGATCCATCCCAAACGAAGCTTAGAGTCTGCCCCGCGGCTTCTCAAGCGCCCACCGGCGATCCAACTTCCGCTTTCGCCAGTTTGCTTCCCGGTTCCTCGGACCCGGGCGGCATCGCACGAGAAGACCGCTCTTAGAGCGCGGTCTCGCCGCGTTCGTCGTTGCGGATGCGGATGGCATCGTCGACGCGGCTGACGAAGATCTTTCCGTCGCCGATCCGACCGGTGCGGGCGGCGCTGATGATGGCCTGCAACGCCTTTTCCTTCATCTCTTCGGTGACCACCAGCTCGATTTTGATCTTGGGCAGAAGGTCAACCGAGTACTCACGGCCGCGATAAAACTCGGTGTGACCCTTCTGGCGGCCATGACCGCGGGCTTCCAGAATCGTCATGCCTTCGATGCCCACTTCGAGCAGTGCATCCTTGACTGCGTCGAGCTTGGACGGCTGGAGAACTGCTTCTATCTTGACCATACGCAAATGCCTCGTCTGACAGGGTAACAGGCGGGGCAGGGTTGAAGCCGCGCCCGCCGAAGTTTTTGAGCTCTCAGCTCTCCGCCATCAACCTTCAGTTCATGGTTCCTAGCCGCGAGCTTTTCGCGCGGGAGCGAGGAAGTTGCCTTTTGACCGAGCGCTGAAAGCTGAGCGCTGAAAGCTGAAAGCTGAGAGCTGAAAGCTGAAAGCTCCGTTAGGTGTTGAAGTCGTAGCCTTCCTCATTGTGTTGCGAGAGGTCGAGGCCGGCGGATTCTTCTTCCGGCGAAACGCGCAGTCCCATCACCTTGTCGACTGAGAAGAGCAGGATCAGCGTGCCCACAATCGAGATGGTCCAGGCGATGCCGGCGCCGGCTGCCTGGTTGAGCATCTGGCCCCAATGGCCGTCCAGGGCGCCGGTGGCGATGTCTTTTCCAAAGGCGGGGTTGATGAGCGCGGGTGGCGAACAGGCCGGTGAGCAGCGCGCCCAGGGTTCCTCCGGCTCCGTGCACTCCAAAGGCATCGAGCGAGTCGTCGTAGCCGAAGAAGCTCTTGACCATGAAGACCATGAAGAAGCAGAAGATGCCGGCAATGAAGCCGATGGCCAGGGCGGAGATGGGCTGCACAAAGCCGGAGGCGGGCGTGATGGCCACCAGCCCGGCAACCGCGCCGGAGATGGCGCCCAGGGCCGTGGGCTTGCCGTTGTGAATCCACTCGGCGATGGACCATCCGATGGCCGCAGCAGCGGCGGCGAAGTGGGTGTTGACGAAGGCGCTGGTGGCCAGGGGGCTGGCCGCGAGGGCGCTGCCGGCATTGAAGCCGAACCAGCCCACCCACAGCAGGCAGGCTCCGATGAAGCTCAGCACCATCGAATGAGGCGGCATGGGGGTGTGGGGGTAGCCAATGCGCTTGCCCAGGTAAAGGCAGCAGACCAGCGCCGAAACCCCGCTGGTGATGTGGACCACGGTGCCGCCGGCGAAATCGAGGCTGGGAATGCGGCCGCCCGTGGCGTTGAGCAGCCCGCCGACGCCCCAAACCATGTGGGCCATGGGACAATAGACGATCAGCGACCAAAGCGAGAGAAAAACGGCCATCGAACTGAATTTCATCCGCTCGGCAAAGGCTCCGGTAATCAGCGCCGGGGTGATGATGGCGAACATGAGCTGATAGATCATGTAGGTCTGTTCAGGAATCGTGGCCGCATAGTCGGTGTTGGGTGTCAGCCCCACGCCGCGCAGGAAGAGGTGCTCGAATCCGCCGATGAACCAATTGCCGTGGCCGAAGGCCAGCGAGTAGCCGCAGACGGCCCAAAGAATGGTGACCAGAGCCATCATGGCGAAGCTTTGCATCATGGTGCCCAGGATATTTTTCTTGCGAACCAGGCCGCCGTAGAACAGAGCCAGGCCGGGGCCGGTCATCAGCAGCACCAAGGCAGCCGAGACCAGCATCCAGGCGTTGTCGCCCGCCGCCTGAGCATTCACGCTGGCCGTCTGGGCGGCTTGCACTGCCTGCTGCAACGCGGCGATCTGGGATTGAGTGGCCGGCGCCGAGGTGGCCGGAGATTGAGCCAGCGCCGGGAGCCCCAGGACGGCTGAAAGACACAGCAACTTGATTCCACGAAAAGACATAGGTTTCCTACTCCCGAGAAGATGCAGAGGACCGAAGCCGTGCGATGAGCATAGAACTACCCCGTCCAGGCACAGCAACGAAGGGCGGCCGAGATGCGCAAACCAGCGCCAAGCGGGCCATTGCCGGAGCAGCCTCAGGCAAAAAAGCATCCGCACACAGCCTTCGCAAGCCTCCTGGCGGGCGGCAAAAATGAAGCTTTACACAGTTCTCCTGAGAGAATCCTAGGGTCTTCGGCATAAGGAACCGATGAAGATTTTCCTCAAAGCCCGCCTGAAGGGTGGTAAAAACGAAAAACACTATGGACATCTTATTTTTTCTTATTATATAGACCGGTTCGCGCTTCTGATTCGGCGGCCGGCACGGATCGTTTCAGAGCTGATGCGAGCGCGCGGGCCGCGCCAGAAGCCTGTTCCACGCTCAATCCGGGAAGATCGGGGTATATTAGACTCATGGCGGTTACGGCGGAGCGGGATCATTATCTTTTCGGAGCTCTGGACAGCAGCGCGCACAACCGCGACAAGCTGAACGAGGTGAGCTACGGTTATGAACAGCCGGAGGGAGTTCTGCTGACTTCACTGGACTTTGCGGTCAACTGGATCCGGAAAAACTCGATCTGGCCCATGACCTTCGGCCTGGCCTGCTGCGCCATCGAGATGATGTCGATGGGCGCCTCGCGCTTCGACATCGCGCGATTCGGCGCCGAGGTCTTCCGGCCCTCGCCGCGGCAGTCCGACCTGATGGTGATTGCCGGACGCGTTTCGCAGAAGATGGCCCCGGTGATCCGCCGGCTCTACGACCAGATGCCGGAGCCCAAGTGGGTCATCTCGATGGGAGCCTGCGCCACCTCGGGCGGGGTCTTCAATAATTACGCGCTGGTGCAAGGAGTCAACCAGGTGATCCCGGTGGACGTTTATGTGCCCGGATGCCCTCCGCGCCCCGAGCAGCTGATCTATGCCATTACCCTTCTGCAAGAGAAGATTCAGCGCGAGCCGCGCAGCCTGCTCAAGACCCTGAACGCAGGCTAGGCGGAGGACAAAATCCGGTCTGGAAGAGCCCGCCGCGGCGGGAAGACTCGCTTTTCCGAATCTGTTCTTTCGAAACCGCACAGAGCGATCCAAAAAAGCATCGACTCACGCGGGCAAGTTTCCTGTTGGTAGAGAGGCAGACGCACCCCTCAGGGGCTAAAGCCCACTGGTTTTGCTGGACTTTGCGGCACGGCCGAAGCCATGCCCTTTCAAAGCAGCTCTCGATTAAAAGTGAATTGACTCTAAAAAAGGGGCTGACCGGCAAACCGGTCAGCCCCTTTGGTTTTGCAGAAGAAAATCCATTTTTGCTGCCCTGTGCCCCGGACCGCGAAGCCCAAAGCACGAGAGGAGTCAGCAAACTACTTCTGCGGTTCCATGGTCATCGTGTCCGCGGCCATCTTGTGCATGTGCTTGTGCGCGTGGCGCATGCCGAGGGGCTTGCGCTCCTGCGGCTTCACAACGGACTCATCCACCGGGGTGGTTCCCTGCACGTCGGCCGTGAAGTCGGCGCCGGCAGGCACCAGGTAGTCTTCCACTGTCTGCGAATCCGCCGTGCCGGTAGCCACGCTGATGCGGGAAGCATCAATGCCCTTCTCGGTCACCAGATAAGCCTTGGCGTTGACGGCGCGCTGCGCTGCGAAGTCCTCCACCATGACGTGGTGGTGGTGCATGGCCATCTTCTCTTCCTTTGCGGTCGTTGCCCGCTCCTTGGCATTCGCCTCGCCCACCAGAACCAGCTTGGCATCCGGCTGCTTCTGCAGGTCGAGAGCGATCTCGTCCAGAATCGCCTTGGCTTCGTTGTCGACACGGGTCGGACGCTCCTTTTTCAAAGCTGAGCGCGGAAAGAGCCTGAACGTGAGGAACCGGAGCCACATACGGGGCTTCGATGGTCACAGTGGTATCCGCTGTGCCCGTCTGATTCTTGTCGTCGGCTACGTTGCAGGTGATCGCCACGGGGCCAGCCGGTGCGCCGGCCGAATTGAACTCCGCCGTCGCTCCATTGCCGCTGATGGTGCCGGCGGCAGCCGAGTAGCTATAGGTCAGCGGGCGGTTCTGCGGGCTGACGCCCGTTGCGGTAACCGTGCTGGTCTCACCCGGCTTGATGGTGCTGGGGCTGGCCGAGCAGCTGATGGTCGGTGGCTCAAAAGGCTTCACGCTGTAGTTCGCCGTAGCCTCTGCCGATCCGATTACATTGTCGTGCACGGTGCACAAAAATGCGCAGTGATGAGTTTCCGTCATCTCCGCCTTGACCGCATAGCTGCCGGGGGCCTCCGCGGCGGTGGCAACCGTGGCCGTCTGTCCGTTGCCGGACACATTTTCTCCTGACCAGGTGTAAACCGTCTTGACGCTCTTCTTGGTGTTCTGCGTTCCGGGGGTAGCGGTTACGGTAACCGGCTCGCCAGCGTAAACGGCCGGGGGGGCGGCTGTGGCTGTCAGGGTCAGCGGGGTCTTTTTGCACCCCATCGGCATGAAGACAAGAGCAGCCGACGCCAGAATCAAACAAGCAGATTGCAATTTCCTAGGATTCATACGATTCCTCCTCGCGATGGAAGCAAAACTCTCAATGAAATGGGGTCCAACGCTCACCCCATTTCCAGACGACCTCAGATAGACACCGTGCAGTCCACGATGCAACGAAACTCAACACGAAAACATATTATCACGGTATGCGTCCAGCTCGATGTATAGTAACGGACTGGTTTCCCCGTGAAAAGAATGCCTTTATCTTCAACTTGAGCGTGGTAGGTTGGGGTATAGCTGTGGGATAGCCAGGAGATCCTTGCGTCACCGGAGGACTAAGCGGCAAGAATGAAGGGTTACTCCCGCAAAAAATTGAAAATAAACACTTTTGCCCAATTGCACCCAGATTGATCGTGGAGGAACGACGCATGATCGCTTGTTTTCTGAAGCCTGCCATCAGGTTTCTAGCCTTGGCTTGTTTTCTATCGATCCCCCTAACCCTCGCGGCCCAGGTCGTTTCCCCTGTCAAAGCGAGTTCCGCGGGCGATTCCGCATCGAAGTGGGACATCTTCATCGGTTACGGCTTCTATGATCCCCACGCAACGGTTGACGGCTACTCTGAAACGTACGAGAAGACGCCTGGCCCGATTTTGCCGGTTTCCTTCAACCCCGAGAAGATCGGCACGGTGGAAAGCCTGACCCGCTTTTTTACCCCCCACCTGGGGCTGGAATTCAGCTCCGGCCAGCACGATCTGTATAACAACACGAACAACGTCAAAGGCCAGGAAACCGGCTCCAGCAACAGCGGCCTGTTTACCATGCAGGCCGGCCCCTTCTACCGTTGGAGGGATGGACGGTGGACGCCCTGGGTGCATGGACTGGCGGGCGGAGTCAGCATGGAAGGCCCCAATTCCCAGAGTTACACGCCGGGCGAAACCTTTACCCTGGGCGGCGGCATCGACTACGAACTGAGCCATCACTGGGCGCTGCGCACCGAGGCCGACTACGAGTATGTGCACGTGAATTACGGCTCTCCGTATCTGGCCTCCGATCACATGGATTGGTTCGCCGGCGGGGTCGTCAACGCCAACGGACCCCGTCTGGCGGGAGGCATCGTGTATCACATCTATCCGGGCTCTCATCCTCCCCCAGCGCTCGATTGTTCCGCAAGCCCCGCCTGGGTCTTCCCCGGCGAGCCGGTCGCGGTGACCGCAACGGCAATCAACCTGAATCACAGGCTGAATGCGGCCTATTTCTGGTCCGGCCCCGGCGTGACGGGCAACGGGACAACGGCCACAGTGGACACGGCCAGGCTGGCCCCCGGCACGTATACGGTGAACGGCCAGGTGCGCGAGGGCAAGACGGGCAAAGAGGGCCGGAAGCCGGGGGAGACAGCCGACTGCTCGACCAGCTTCACGGTGAGGCGCTTTGAACCGCCGACCGTCAGTTGCTACGCCGAGCCCGGCACCATCCAGCCAGGCGCTCCCAGCACCATTACCGCGGCTGGCGTGAGCCCGCAAAATCGCCCGCTTGCGTACAGCTACTCGGCTGCCTCGGGCAACATCCATGGCAACGGCGCCACGGCGGAGTTCGATTCCGCAGGCGCGCCGTCGGGCCCGGTCCGCATTGTCTGCACGGTGACCGACGATGGAGGCCAAACGGCCACCTCGGAGACCAGCGTCACCATCGCGCCGCCCTACGTCCCGCCGGTTTCGCACACTGAGGCGCTCTGCTCGCTCAGCTTCGGCAAGGACAAGATGCGCCCGACGCGCGTGGACAATGAAGCCAAAGCCTGCCTGGATGAAATCGCCCTCGGCCTGCTAAAGCAGCCGGATTCGACGGTCGTGGTGGTGGGCAGCCAGGACGCCCGGGAGAGTGCGCGGATCGCGCGGGAACAGAGTCTGGCCAGACGCAACCGGCACGTCAAGGTTCAGGACTTTTCCGCCGAGCAATACGCTGAACGAGGTGCGACAGAAACATAAACATGAATTGCCTCGACCTGCTGCACTTCAGCCTGTGGCAGATTGTTCACCGCTCACACGTGCTCGACACGCTGCACCTGAGCCGCTTCGATCCCTGGATCAGCTATGCGCTGCTGATCGCGCTGGCGGTTTTTGCGCTGCACTTTATTGAGAAGCCCGCGCAGCGCAAGTTGCGCGAGTGGATGCACGCGACGAACGTGCTGCGCAGCGCGTAAGGGATGCGGCTCGAGAGTTGCTGCACACAGCAAGAAGGCCCACGGCTTGCCGTGGGCCTTCCCGTTCCGGTTGGATGGTTCCGCTTAACGGTGTCCGTGGTCTTCGTTCCGCGGTGGCGCCTGGTGCGACGGGTGTTGCGGCGGCGGCGGTTGATGCGACTGCGTCCGATGGCGACCTGTTGCGGCGCAGGCTGGTGCGACGGTCGCCAGTGCGGCGGGCCGCCGTTAGATCCGCCTGAGTTCGACGGATGATACGCCTGGCTGCCGTGCCCCTCATACAGCGGATTGGTTCCGCTCATTTTGTTTTCGTGGTAGGTCGGGTTGGTTGTCTTGGACCCATTGTTGTTGGCCGGGCCGTGGGTGTTGCCGCCCGCCGGCCACGCCATAGCCGGGATTCTGCGGATGCCCGCTGGTC
>CAWBHO010000097.1:0-23474 GCA_963788415.1 uncultured Acidobacteriaceae bacterium
TGTTTATATATATATATATATATATATATATATATATATATATATATATATATATATATATATATATATATATATATATATATATATATATATATAATTACTCTGAAAGAGTCCGTCTTGTTCATAGAGCCTCTCCTCAGCTTTCGTGTCTTCCTTCCACCACTCCTACTTCGCGGACTGGATTTCGGCTCTGCAAAGAGCGCCGTTTTTTTCATTCTTGTTTGCGGCTGTTGAGGCTGTATCATAGCTCGATAGAAGAATTCTGCTGACCTGCTTCGTGCCAGCTGTTGGTCCTCAATCCTTACGCGGCCTGCCGAACGGCTTCCCGAGTCAGCAACAAATACCACAAAACAGGAGTGTGTCGTCCAGGTTACCGCCGAGTGGAAAGATCGAGTAGTAATGTCCAATTTCGTTATTGCGGAGATGGTCGAGGAAATTGGCGGAGCGGATTGTTCTACCCTCGCTGCAGGAAGGTGCAGGGCGGTTTTACTGACGGCTGGAGACTCTTTAGTAGCTTCGGAGTGACAGCCAAAGTCAGGCAAATGAGCTGAACTTCCCTCCCGCGACCCGAATTCCCAGGCGCGTTGCATCCGGCCGCTCAGGAGTTTCACTGCCGGCAGGCTTGATCTCTACCTCGGCTCCTGCACGCTTTTGAGACCCGTGGCGATTTCCCCGAGCACCTGGCGAAGTAATTCCTCATAAGCATTAGCGGCGATCCTTGTCAGAAAGGGACAGCAGGGTCGAGCGGTCGGAAACCAAATTTGCGCAAGTGAGAGCGCTCCCGCTTCGTCCGTCAAAATCGCCATTTCTCCCTGGAGCGCCTTCGACGCCGAAAAAAGCATCCAGACCAGCGGCTTGGCTTGCACGGCCTCGGCGGTGGCGTGACTTTGTTCGTCCGAAAAATCACTCGATCGTCGAAGGCGTGGTCAGCGGCATCGCCGGTTACGGCAACTGCTTCGGCGTGCCCAACCTGGGCGGCGAGACCAAGTTCGAGGCCTGTTATAGCGGCAACCCGCTGGTGAATGCCTTTGCCCTGGGCCTGGTGCGGAAGGACAAAATCTTTTACGGCAAGGCCAGCGGCGTGGGCAATCCGGTCATCTACGTCGGCGCTAAGACGGGCCGCGACGGCATCCACGGGGCGACCATGGCCTCGGAGGAGTTCCACGCAGGCACCGAAGCCAAGCGGCCCAACGTGCAGGTCGGCGACCCCTTCATGGAAAAGCTGCTGCTCGAAGCCTGCCTGGAGGCGATGAAAACCGGCGCGATTGTCGGAATTCAGGATATGGGCGCGGCCGGGCTCACCTGTTCCACCTGCGAGATGGGCGCGCATGGCGGCGTGGGCATCGACGTGGAGCTGGACCGGGTGCCGCAGCGCGAAACCGGCATGAGCGCCTACGAGATCATGCTCTCCGAGAGCCAGGAGCGGATGCTGCTGGTGGCCTCGCTGGGCCGCGAAGACGAAGTTCTGCGCGTTTTTTCGAAGTGGGGTCTGGACGCGGTCGTCGTCGGCACGGTCGAGCCCGAGCCGCGCTTGCGCATTCGCCATCACGGCGAGCTGGTGGCCGACATTCCCAACCAGTCGCTCACCGACGATGCTCCGCTCTACCGCCGTCCCATCGGCACGTGGAAGGCGCCTGTCCCGCTTGTGCCGCCGGAAGAAGTTCTGGCCCAGCTCGACGAGGATCGGGATTTTACCGCCGATCTGAAGAAATTGCTGGCCAGCGCCAACGTCTGCTCCAAGCGCTGGGTGTATGAGCAGTACGACACCATGGTCCAGACCAATACGGTTGAGGGTCCGGGCGGCGAATCGGGCGTGATGCGCATCAAGGGCACCGGCACTCCGGGCCATGAACGCGGTTTGGCCATGTCCCTGGACGGCAACGGCCGCTGGACCTGGCTGGACCCCAAACTGGGAGCGATGCACGCCGTGGCCGAGGCCGCGCGCAAGGTTGCCTCGACCGGCGCAACTCCCGTGGCCGCCACCAATTGCCTCAACTTCGGCAACCCCGAGAAGCCGGAGATCATGGCCCAGCTCACGGCCGCCATCGACGGCATCGGCGAAGCCTGCACGGCGCTGGGCACGCCGATTACCGGCGGCAACGTCTCCCTCTACAACGAGACGCGCGGCGAAGGGATTTATCCCACCCCAGTGCTGGGCATTGTGGGCATTCTGGACGACGTGACCAAGGCGGTTCCGTCCTGCTTCCAGGCCGCGGGCGACGCCGTCCTGCTGCTGTGGCCGATTCCGCGCGGCGAGGAGCCGGACCCCAACCTTCATGTTCCCCTCAATCCCGAGCAAACCGGAGGCCAGTTCAGCCTGGTGCCCGGCGTCGCCGGCGACGAGGCGATGATCACTCCCGAGGACGCGACGGAGACCGAAGCTTCGGCCACCGCCGAGCTCTCCGCGTTTGGATCGTCCGAATACGCCAAGGTGGTTCTCGGCGGCATCTGGGGCACCCCGCCGCCGCTCGATCTGGAGGCCGAAGCCGATCTGCACACCCTGCTGGCGTTGCTCGCCGAGCGGGGCTGCTGCACTCCGCCCGCGACATCTCCGACGGCGGCATCGCGCGTCGCCCTGGCGCAGGCTGGATTTCCCAACGAAATCGGCGCTACCGTCGAGCAGGAGCAGTCGCTCATGGTTCATCCGCTCTTCGGCCTCTTCGCCGAGCCGGCTTCCACCATGCTCGTCACCGCTCCTCCCAACCAGGTCGCCGCGATTGAAGAGCTGGCCGCCGAGTACGGCTTTTTCGTTGCCCGCATCGGCACCACCGGCGGCGACCGCCTGGAGATCTCCGTCTACCACGAGCCATTCATCTCGGCTTCGCTCAGCGCACTCCGCAAGCCCTGGGCCACGGCCCTCCAAGCCACCCTTCACGACGAGGCAAACGCATGATGCGGCGGCTGTTTCAGGGGGTTGAGGGAGTTGTCGATGCAACCGAACAACTCTGCTCCGGCATGGATTCCTCGGCCCTGATCCCTGATCCCTGTTCCCTGTTCCCTGTCTCTGAAAAGCTCCACGAAGAGTGTGGCGTGGTCGCCATTCACGGCCATCCCGACGCCGCGCGTCAGGCTTATCTCGCCCTCTACGCTCTGCAGCATCGCGGCCAGGAATCGGCCGGCATCGCTACGGCCGACGGTCAGCGGCTGGCCAACATCAAGGGCATGGGCCTGGTTTCGGAGATCTTTACCGACGACGTGCTGGCCAAGTTGCCCGGCTCGATGGCCATCGGCCACACGCGCTACTCGACCACCGGCGACTCGGCCCTGCTCAACGCCCAGCCCATTCGCGTGGACTCGACCAAGGGACTCATCGCCATCGCCCACAACGGCAATCTGGTGAACCTGGGCAACCTGCGCTCGCGCCTGGAACGCGACGGCGCTTACTTCCAGACCACCTCGGACTCCGAGATCATCGTCCAGCTGATCGCCCACTCGCACGCCGGTAGCCTGGTGGACGCCATCGCCGACTCGCTCGCGCCAGATCGACGGCGCATTTTCCATCGTGATGATGACCCGCGACCGGATCTTTGCTGCCCGCGATCCGCGCGGCTTCCGGCCGCTCTCGATGGGCCGCATCCGGAACCCCGACGGCTCCGGATACGATCGTCTTTGCCTCGGAGACCTGCGCCTTCGACCTGCTGCGCGCCGAATACGTGCGCGATGTGCTGCCCGGCGAACTGGTCATGGTCACCGAAGACGGCGTCACCAGCCGCCAATTCGCCACCGGCGTTGCCGCAATCCAGTTGCATCTTCGAGCACGTTTACTTTGCCCGCCCCGACAGCCGCATCTTTGGCCGCTGGGTGCAGGAGAGCCGCGATCAGATGGGCCGCCAACTGGCCCGCGAATCCGGCGTGCCCGCCGATGTGGTGGTGCCCGTTCCCGACTCCGGCGTGACCGCCGCGCTCGGCTACGCCGAAGAGGCTGGCATTCCCTTTCGCTTCGGCCTGATCCGCAACCATTACGTGGGCCGCACCTTCATCGAGCCCGAGCAGCGCGTGCGCGACTTCGGCGTCCGCCTCAAGCTCAACCCGGTGCGCAATCTGCTGGAGGGCAAGCGCGTCGTTCTGATTGACGACTCGATCATCCGCGGAACCACCAGCCGCAAGATCGTCCGCATGGTGCGCGGCGCCGGCGCCAAGCGAAGTCCATCTGCGCATCAGTTGCCCGCCCACCGTCTCGCCCTGCTTTTACGGCGTCGATACTCCCAGCAAGCGCGACCTGATCGCCGCCAACAAGTCCATCGAAGAGATTCGCCGCTTCATCGAGGCCGATTCGCTGGCCTATCTCTCTCTCGACGGCCTGCTCGATTGCTGCCAGGGCGAAGAGCACATCGGCTACTGCACCGCCTGCTACACCGGCAACTATCCCACCCAGTGGGTCGACGTGGAAGACATTCTGCCGGTGACGATGAGCCTCTGAAGGCAATTTCGCTTTTGTTGCAGAGCGGTTTTGAAAGGGAATGGCTTCGGACCTGCCGCAAAGCCCTTGAAAATCAGCCTGAAACGCCGCGAAGGAATACTCTTTCCTCAATGCCATAAGGAAATTCGATTTAACCTTTTCTGTCTCCCATGCGAGAGACGCTGAACTGCGCTCCGGCAAACAGGATCAGCCCCGAAATATAGGCCCAGAACAACAGTCCCACCGAGACATAGAACGGCCCATAAAGCGCTTTCAGGTCCATGTGCGGCAGCACCTTCACAAAAACCAGCTTGGCCGCCAGCCAGATGATTCCCGTATAGATCGAGGTGCGCAGCACCGGCCGCCAGGGAACTTTGCGGTTGGGCAGCAGCCAGTAGATGGAGAAGAAGAAAAGAATCGAGGCCACGCCGGTGGTTGCAGCCAGCCAGATGGTACTGATTCCCTGTGAAGATAAAGTTGTCCGTGTGATGAAAAAAGAGGAAGGTCAGCAGACCCTGCTCGACGGCATTCAGCACGATGCTCACCAGCGCCAGCGCCACCATCAGCAGCGCCAGGCCGAAGGCGATCACCTGGTTGTGCAGGTAGTTGCGGCTCTTGGTCACGCCCCAGGCCTGGTTCAGCGCCACCTCCAGCGGCAGAAAGATGCCCGTGCAGGCCACCAGAATCATGATCAGCGAGAAGACCTGCACGCCCTGGCGCGAGGCCGCGGCCGCCAGATTGGCCGCCACAAACTCCTGGTTCGAAGGCAGAAAGTAGGTCACCATGTCGTTGACCACGGTCACCATCATCGCCGAATGAAAGACCGACCGGGAGAGCGTGTAGAGCAGCACGATAAAAGGAATGAACGAAAGGATGGCGTTGGCCGCCACGCTGAAGGCGTAGGTGTGCACCTCGCTGTCCAGCAGATAACTCACCAGCGCCGTGCCGTCCTTGCGCCAGCGATACCACTTGGAGTGGGAAACCGGCTCCACTTTGTCAATTTCCTTGGCAACTTCGGGTTCATGGGCAATTTCGGGCTCCGTGTCGCTCCGAATCGCGGAATTCAAGACATCTGTCACGCGTTACTCTCTTTCTGCTGTCAAAAACTCCTCGGACGTTTTGCGCGCAAAGCACAACTGCCGGAGGATTCCTTCTCTATCGTCGCTTCTTCAAGGATAGCCGCTATGGGGAAACGCCGCGCAGCCACTCAATCGCTCAGAGCGCCGCGAAGCTTCGTCAGAGCCCAGCCAGCCGCCGCGCGCAGCCCTTCGTCCGAGGCCTCGGCCCACAGTTCCAGGCGCGGCCTGAAGCGGTCCAGCCCGCTGTTGCCCATGGCGATGGCCACGTTGCGCTGGAGCCCCACGAATCCCGCCCGGCGCACGGGCGAGCCGTTGAACTTCGCCTCGAACTCCGCCTCGTCCATCGCCGCCAGCCAGTCGAGAGCCGGGTTCACCAGCTCGGGGCGCGCCTCCAGTTCCGTGTCTGCGCATTTTGCGTCCGCGCACTTGGGGTCCGCGCCGAAAATCGCCTTCCGATTCCACGGGCAGACGTCCTGGCAGATGTCGCAGCCGAAGACCTGCCTGCCGATGCCCTCCATCCACTCCGGCGCGACGGGGCCGCGGTGCTCGATGGTCAGGTAGGCGATGCAGCGGGTGGCGTCCATCTGGTAGGGGGCAATCAGCGCGCCCGTCGGGCAGGCGTCCAGGCAGCGGCGGCAGCTCCCGCAGCGGTCGGGCAGCTCCAGTCTTTCGCTCTTTGGCTGAGATTCGAGCGAGGTGACCAGGACCGCCAGAAATCCATTCGATCCCAGCTTTGGATGGATCAGGCAGGTGTTCTTGCCCGTCCAGCCCAGGCCCGCTGCCGCCCCCAGCGCCCGCTCGACCACCGGCCCGGTGTCCACGAAGGCGCGCGCCTCGAATGCGCCGAACCGCGCGCGCAGCCCGGCCTCGACGGCCTTCATCCGCTTCAGCAGAACTTTGTGATAATCGCTCGGCCGGCGTGCGCCGCGTTCGTCCAACTTGCTCGACCACGCGTAGCGCGCAATCCATCCCGCTTCCTCTGGCGCCGGATCGATGGATCGCGGCTGCGGGCTGTTGTAGCTGGCCCAGCCGACCACCACCGAACGCGCCCACGGAAAGGGAATCCCCACACGCGCGCGCAGCAGCGGTTCGTCCCCCAGGCTGGCTGCCCCGGCTGACTCGGCAATCTCGCCCTTTGGCGCCGGCGCCCGTCGCTCCAGGTAGCGCATCGAGCCCGCGCGGCCCTCCCGAATCCACTCCTCGAAGCGCGCCGCGTCCCGCTCCTGGTCGGCGTGAGGAAGCGCGACCAGCCCGGTCTCGGTGAATCCGGCCTCGAGCGCCAGCGTGCGCACGACTTCGCTCGTCAGGCAGGCGGCCGGATCGGATGCGCGGCCCGCCTCTGAGTTCAAAATCGGCTTGGGCAAGCCTCGGAACATGGAACTTGTGGCACTCCTGATTGCGTATTGAGCCTCAGCGAACGCAATTGCGAACAGCGGCGAACGCAATCGAACACCTGGAAACACGGCGCGGAATACGGAATTGCTTCAATCCCCTGCAATCTGAGCATATTCCTTCCCCGCTGCCACGGCCGAGCCCGTGCCAATCAAAGACGCACAGAACCGCACCGGAAAAGGGCAATCCCCAGCCGCAATCCGGTTCTCCAGAGGAGGCTTTCCTATGACAGCCGCGATTTCAAACCCCACGGGCCGCTCGATGAACGGGACGGTCACTCCGATGAGCGCAAGCAACGAGCAGACCGGCGAAAGGACCGAGAAGGCAGAATTGGCCGAGCTGGTTCGGGGCCACGAGCAGGAGCTGCTGGCGCGGCTTGCCCCGCTGGTGCGGCAGCAAAACCTGACGCTCGATCTGGGCGGGGTCCAGCGCATCGACGCGGCCGGCATCGGTGTGCTGCTTTCGCTCTACGCCGGCGCCTGCGCGGCTGGCCATTGTTTCGCCGTGTCGAATCCCACGCCGCAGGTGGCGGAGATCCTCGAGTTGGTGGGGGTGGATCGGATACTTTTATCCCGCAATATGGAATTCGAGTCACATTCCGATCCTTTCTTTCCGCGCCCTGTCGCTTGAAAAGGACGGAAATACTCGGAAATTCCGCATCGGCGCGGCCTCTCGTATCAGATGGTGAAGTATAGTGCTCAATCGCGGTATGCCACTCAAAGCCTGCGCGAATCGTATGTGACCTTCAGCACAGGCAACCGTATACTTGGGGCGATATTGGTATTTGCGACTCATCAATGCCGCGAGGCGCTGTCCTCTATCTGGATGACCCGCACGTGCTCAGCCTCAAAACAAGCATTTTCCCTTTGAAGCGCTGAGCCCAGTTGCGCCGATCTCAGCCGTGGATCGCTCCGGCGGATTTCTTGGTTTCAAGCGACAGGTTTTCGTCGCCGCAGCGAAATTTTTAGATACGGAGGATTCATCCCATGACGCAGGGCGTTCTGGAACAGGCGTCTGCTGGAAATGCAGACTCAACTCCAACCGAAACCAAGCACGTGTATTTTTTTGGCGGTGGTAAAGCCGACGGCAACGGAAAGATGAAGGATGTACTGGGCGGCAAAGGCGCAGGGTTGGCCGAGATGACCAACGCCGGATTGCCGGTGCCTCCGGGATTCACCATCCAGACCGAAGCCTGCCGGGAGTTCATGCGCGGCAAGCTCAGCCCCGAGGTCGATATCGAGATGTACGCCGCCATCGAGCGGCTGGAGAAGCTGCAAGGGCAGAAACTGGGCACGGGCGCAAATCCCCTGCTGGTCTCGGTTCGCTCCGGCGCCAAGTTCTCCATGCCCGGCATGATGGACACCATTCTGAATCTCGGCCTGAACGACAAGGCCGTCGAAGCGCTGGCCAAGCTCAGCAACAATCCTCGTTTTGCCTATGACTCCTATCGCCGCCTGATCCAGATGTTCGGCGACGTGGTTCTGGATATTGAAAAGAAGAAGTTCGAACATATCTTCGACGCCGTCAAGAAGCGCGAAAAGGCCAAGTTCGACTACGAACTGCAGGCCGATGCCCTGAAAGAGATCATCGCCGAGTACAAGAAACTGGTCCGCAAGGAGACCGGCAAGGACTTTCCTCAGGGTCCGCTGGATCAACTGGTCCAGGCCCGCAACGCCGTCTTCCGCAGTTGGACCAACGAGAGGGCCAAGACCTATCGCCGCATCAATCGAATTGATGATTGGCTGGGCACCGCGGTCAACGTGCAGGCCATGGTCTTCGGCAACCTGGGCGAGAACTCCGGCACCGGCGTGGGCTTCACGCGCAACCCCGCCACCGGCGAGCACGCCTTTTTTGGCGAGTACCTGATGAACGCGCAGGGCGAGGACGTGGTTTCCGGCGTGCGCACCCCGCTGTCGATCTCCGAACTCGAACGCGCCATGCCCATGGTCTATGAGCAACTGCGCGCCATCACCGGCAAGATGGAAAAGCACTATCGCGACATGCAGGACTTCGAGTTCACCATCCAGGATGGCAAGCTCTACATGCTGCAGACGCGCAACGGCAAGCGCACCGGCCTGGCCGCCGTTCGCGTGGCCATCGACATGGTCCGCGAGGGCCTCATCACGCAGGAAGAGGCAGTCTTCCGTGTCGAGCCGAATCAGTTGTATGACTTCCTGGTTCCCCGCCTGGTGGAAAAGGGAGAGAAGGTGGAAGTGCTGGCCACCGGTCTTCCGGCCTCGCCCGGCGCGGCCGTGGGACAGATTGTCTTCTCTGCTGAAGACGCGGTGAAGTTCCACACCAACGGCGCTTATCGCTCGATCATCCTGGTGCGCGGCGAAACCACGCCGGAAGACATCGCAGGCATGGAAGTGGCCAACGGAATCCTGACCTCGCGCGGCGGCATGACCTCGCACGCCGCTGTCGTCACCCGCGGCATGGGCAAGTGCTGCGTGGCCGGGGCTGGCGACTGCACGGTCGATGAAGCCAAGAGGGAACTCCGCGTCAAGGGGCACACCTTCAAGCAAGGCGACTGGATCTCGCTGGACGGCACGACCGGACGCGTCATCGCCGGGCAATTAAAGACGCTGCCCGCGCAGCCTGACGATCCCGATCTGGTCAAGTTCATGGGCTGGGTCGATCCTGTCCGCCGGCTGAAGATTCGCGCCAACGCCGACGTGCCCCGCGACGCCAAGCAGGCGCGGCTGTTCGGCGCCGAAGGCATCGGCCTGTGCCGCACCGAGCATATGTTCTTTGCCGAGGACCGCATCGGACACGTGCGCGCCATGATCCTGGCCGACACCGAGAAAGACCGCCGCGAGGCTCTCAAGAAGCTGCTCCCGATGCAGCGGGCCGACTTTGTGGGCCTGTTCAAGAGCATGGAGTCGCTGCCGGTGACGATTCGGCTTTTGGATCCCCCGCTGCATGAGTTCCTTCCGCAGCGCGAGGAGCTGTTGGTCGAAATCCAGCACCTGGAAGACACCAAGCCACGTTCGCCCAAGCTGAAGGAACTGCGCCCGCTGCTGGCTCGGGTGCAGGAGCTGCACGAGGCCAACCCCATGCTCGGACTGCGCGGCTGCCGGCTCGGCATCGCGTTCCCGGAGATTACCGAGATGCAGTCGCGAGCGATTTTCGAGGCCGCCTGCAACGTGAAGAGCAAGGGCGGCGATCCGCATCTGGAAATCATGATTCCGCTCATCGGCGGCATCGAAGAAATGCGCAACCAGGCGACGATCGTGCGCCGCGTGGCCGCGGATGTCTTCAAGGAGAAGGGCGAGACCGTCGATTACATGGTGGGCACCATGATCGAACTGCCCCGCGCGGCTCTTGTCGCCGACCAGATCGCCGAAGAGGCCGAGTTCTTCAGCTTCGGAACCAACGACCTTACGCAGACCACCTTCGGCATCAGCCGCGACGACATCAACCACTTCCTGCCGGCCTACATGAAAGCGGGCATCTTCAAACAGGACCCCTTCGCCACCCTCGATCAGGCGGGCGTCGGCCTCTTGGTGAAGATGGCCACGGCCAAGGGACGCAACACGCGCCCCACCCTCAAGGTGGGCATCTGCGGCGAGCATGGCGGCGATCCCGAGTCCGTCAAGTTCTGCCACAAGATCGGGCTCAACTACGTCTCCTGCTCGCCTTTCCGGTTGTTGACGGCCAGGCTGGCGGCGGCGCAGGCGGCGCTCGAAGAGAAGCAGAGCGGGGCCGTGCATACCACCAGCTAGTCAACTACAACTGGCTTTAACAGCAAGGGCGCAGCCTTCGGGCCGCGCCCTTGCCGCGTCGGGCGCAAAAGGGAAAACGGGCCAGTTTGAAGTTGCCGCCCGAGCGAAGAAGGCTCGTGATTCCGGCCGGACGGCCAGAATCTTCAACGATTTTGGTAGCGGGGCAAGTGTTTTCCACGTTTCGTCATAAAAACTGTGCAAAAACTGCCGATAAAAATGGTAGACTACTGGCGAGGGTGTTTCGCTAAGTTTTCACCCTGAGAACATCATGCGATTCGATGAAAAAAAGGTCACAGAGGCTGCGGCATTCCTTCTGGAGTTGCGTGGCGGTTGCATGCACTATATCAAGCTTATAAAACTGCTTTATATTGCGGATCGCCAAGCGTTTTCCGAATGGGGCATTCCCATAAGTAACGACAATTACGTTTCGATGGACAACGGTCCCGTCCTCAGCCAAACATACAACCTAATCAAAGAGGGCGGTCGTTTTTGGTCGGAGTATATTTCTGCGCCTTTTGGAGATTATGAAGTTCAATTGAGTGTTCCTCTTCAGAATAAGAGAAAACTGTCGCCCGCCGAAGAAGAAATATTAAGGAGAGTTTTCGATGGATATGGTTACCTGAATCGATGGAAGATAGTGGACTTTATGCATACACTGCCTGAATGGAGGAATCCAGGCGGAAGTAGTATTCCCATCTCAACTGACGAGATCCTTCAGGCTTTAGCGGAGCCCGAAGAAAACATTCACGCCATCCTTGCGGAAATCAATCAAGAACGTAAGATAGCAGAGTGCATAGATAGGGCGGAACGCGTAGAGACTATTCAGTGAGGAACCATGGAACCAGGAAGAACTTACTTATTGTACGATGATGAGAACTCCACATCAAAACCACACCTGCATGTGGTAATTTCCGGTCCCGACGAAAACGACCTCCTAGTTTTGGTAAGTGTCACCACCGAACGGGCGAAATCGGATACCATGACCCGTTTGGAGGCTGGAATTCATCAGTCTATCGACACCCCCTCTGTAATCGCATACAGCTATTCAAAGATCATGTCATGCGACCAACTTAGAAGATTGATCGAAACGGGGGAGGCAATCCCAAAGGCCAACGCATCCGAGGTTCTCGTTCATCGAGCGCGATCCGGAATGCAAGAAACCCGACGCGCGCCCCGTGAGATTCAAGAATGCTTCGTTGCGTGGTGGAATAAACAAGCCGACGACTAATTCCCCTTTGGAAATCATTTGACCCATTACACAATTTTGAGTTAATTGCGTATATTCTGATAATCGCATATACTCAAAAAATGCAGGAAAAGCTGCGCAAATACAAGGCCAGCGTCTTCCAGGCGCTCTCTCATCCCACCCGTATCGCCATTCTTGAGGTGTTGCGCGGCAGGGAGCTCTCTGCTGGGGCCATTCAGGAGAAGCTGGGGGTCGAGCAGGCGAACCTGTCGCAGCACCTGGCGATTCTGAGGAACCATCAGATTGTGGCCAACCGCAAGGACGGGAACCAGGTCTTTTATTCCATCCGCAATCCGGTTCTGGTGGAGGTTCTCGACCTCATGCGCCGCTACTTCCAGACCCACCTGGCCGACGCGATTCAGATGCTCGAAGAAGTGGGAAGCGAGGCGTCAGACCGGTGATCGCCCAGCTCTACATGAGTGGAATGGTCGCCTGGCTTGCGGGCGCGGCGGCCAGTCTGGCGCTCGGGAGCCGGCCGGCCGGGGCGCGCCGCGTGGCCTGCGGAGCGGCTCTGGTGGGCTCGCTGCTGGAGCTGGCGGCTTCCGCGGCGGCGCTCATGAGCGCCAGCCCCACCGTGATCGCACTTCCATTCGGCAACCCGGCCTTCACCTGTTCGGTACGTCTGGATCCGCTCTCGGCATTTTTCAGCCTGGCGCTGGGGGCGCTGGCGGCCGCCGTTTCGCTCTATTCCTTCGGCTACCTGAAACAGATGGAAGGCCGCCGGAACCTGGGCGCGTTCGGTTTCTTTTATAACCTGCTGCTCGTGAGCGTCGCACTGGTCTTCACCGCCTCGAATGCCTTCTTCTTCCTGGTCGTGTGGGAGGTGATGGCGCTGGCGGCGTATTGCCTGGTCAGCTTCGAGCACGAAAAGAAGAAGACGCGCGATGCCGGAGCGCTGTTTCTGATCCTTTCGCACGCCGGCACTGGCCTTCTGCTGATGGGATTTCTAACTCTGGCTTCGGTCAGCGGCAGCCTGGATTTTTCCAGCTTCCACCTGCTTTCCCTGCGCATGACGCCACTTCAGCAGGGCTCGGTTTTTCTGCTTTTCCTTTTCGGCTTCGGCGTCAAGGCGGGGCTGGTTCCGGTTCACATCTGGGTTCCGGAGGCCCACCCGGTTTCGCCCAGCAATGTGTCGGCGTTGATGTCGGGCATCATCCTGAAAGCCGGAATCTACGGCATGGCGCGGGTTTTCTTTGATTTTTACGGCGCGCCTCCGCTGTGGATGGGCGCTGTTGTGCTGGGTCTGGGCGTGGCCTCGGCCCTGCTAGGCGTGCTCTACGCGCTGATGGAGCACGACCTGAAGCGGCTGCTGGCCTGGCACAGCATCGAAAATATCGGCATCATCCTCATCGGCTTCGGCGCGGCGCTGATGTTTCGCTCTCTGGGGCAGGAAAATCTGGCCGCGCTGGCGCTGATCGCCGCGCTTTACCACACCTTCAACCACGCCCTCTTCAAGGGGCTGCTTTTCCTGGGCGCAGGGGCGGTGGTCGAGGCCACACACACGCGCAACATGGAGAAGATGGGCGGACTGATCCGCCGCATGCCGGTCACGGCGCTCTGTTTCCTGGTGGGCGCGGTGGCCATCTCCGGGCTGCCCCCGCTCAACGGGTTTGTGTCCGAGTGGCTCACCTACCAGGCGCTGCTGGCCGGCTTTGGAACCACGCAAAGCCTCACGCGGCTGATGTTCCCCATCGCCGGCTCGCTCTTGGCGCTGACGGCGGCCCTGGCGGCGGCCTGTTTCGTCAAAGCTTTCGCAATTCCGTTTTTGGCTCTGCCGCGCAGTGCGGAGGCGGCCGAGGCGCGCGAAGTATCGTATTCGATGCGCGCCGGAATGGCTCTCCTGGCGGCGGGCTGCGTGGCGCTGGGGCTGGGCGCTGCCTGGGTCGTGCCGGTCTTCGATCCCATCACCCAACAGACGCTCGGCGTTCGCGCCAGCTCTGCGCTGGGCGTCGTCCAAGGCTGGGCGCTCTCGCCGGCCACGGCCCACGGCGGCACCATCTCCATGGCCGGAATCGCGCTGTTCTTTCTTCTTGCCGGTGCGGCGTTCGCGCTTCCCCTGGCCCTGCGCTGGCGGCGCCGCAGCGTCAGCGGGCCCACGTGGGATTGCGGCCTGCCCGGCTTGACCGCCGAAAACGAATACACGGCGACGGCTTTTTCCAAGCCGCTGCGCATGATCTTCTCCGTCCTCTATCGCCCCACCCGCGAGATTCAGGCCGACTACGAGGTGTCGCCCTATTATCCCAGCGCGATCCGCTTCGAGAGCGAGATCGAACGCACCTTTGAAATTCGCCTGTACGCTCCGCTGCAGAAGCTGATCATGGCCGCGGCCAACCGCATGAAGCGCATTCAGGCGGGCAGCATCAACCTCTATCTGGCCTACATCTTCATCACGCTCATTCTGCTTCTGCTGTTTGGGGTGCGCGGATGATGGAGAGACTGATAGAAAGCCTGGCTCAACTTTTTCTGTTGCTGGCGCTCTCGCCGCTGGTGACCGGAGTCATTCGGACGCTGAAGGCGCGGCTCCAGACCCGGCGCGGTCCGGGCATTCTGCAGCCCTACCGGGATCTGCTGAAACTTTTCGGCAAAGGGATGGTGATTCCCGAGACGGCGTCGTGGATCTTCGCCGCCACGCCCTGGGTGGTCTTCCTGAGCACGCTTTTGGCGGGGCTGATGATTCCCATGGTCGCCGCCGAGGCGCCCTTCGGCCTCGTGGGCGACGCGCTGGCGGTCATTTACCTGTTGGGGCTGGGCCGCTTCTTTCTGGCCTTGAGCGGCATGGACTGCGGCAGCTCGTTCGGGGGCCTGGGCAGCAGCCGGGAGATGACCATTTCGGCGCTGGCCGAGCCGGCCATGATGCTGGCCATCTTCACCGTCGCCATCGGCGCGGGCTCGACCGGGCTGACCCAGATCGCCGGAGCCGCCATCGGGCAAAGCTGGCGCTTTCTTGCCCCCGCGCAGATGTTCGCCTTCGCCGCGCTCTCGCTGGTGCTGGTTGCCGAGACGGGCCGCATTCCGGTGGACAATCCAGCCACTCACCTGGAACTGACCATGATCCACGAAGCCATGATTTTGGAATATTCCGGCCCATCTCTGGCGCTGCTTGAGTGGGCGGCGTCGATCAAGCAGCTGGTCCTGATGACGCTGCTCATCAACTGCTTCTGGCCGGTGGGCCTGCAACCGGCGTGGTTTGGTTTCAGCGCCGTGGAGGGAATCGGCTGGCTCGTGGCCAAGCTGCTGCTGCTGAGTTGCGCGATTGTGGTGCTCGAAACAGTGAACGCCAAGATGCGGCTTTTCCGGATACCGGAGCTGCTGGCGGTGGCCTTTACCCTGGGTTCGCTGGCGCTGGTGTCCACCTTCCTTTTCTGATGACGATGACGATGATGAAACCGTTTCTCGATATGCAAGTCGGCGACCGCATCGTCACTCTGATGGCGGCGCTGGTGCTGGTTCTGCAGATTGCGATGGTGGCGCAGCGCTGGATCGTCGCCAACATCCGCATCTTCGCGGCCCAGTCGCTGTTCCTCGCCCTGATCGCCGCCACCATCGCCTGGTTCAACCACGCGCCGCACATCTTCATCGCCGCCGCGCTCACCCTCGTGGTCAAGGTGATTCTGGTTCCCATCCTGTTTGAGCGGCTGGTCGAGCGCATGGAAATCCATGAAGAGATCGAACCGTTTATCAACACGCCGCTCTCGGTGGTCATCGCTGGCGGGCTGACGCTGGTGGGCTATGTGGTTGCGTCCGGGTTTTACCGGCCCGACGAGCCGGGACTGGGCCACAACGCGCTGGCCGTGGCCATCTCCCTGTTTTTGATCGGCTTTTTTACGATGATCAACCGCCGCAAGGCGCTCACCCAGGTTCTGGCGCTGCTCTCGCTCGAAAACGGGCTGTTTCTGGCCGCCATTTCACTCACCTATGGAATGCCGCTGATCGTGGAGCTGGGAATTTTCTTCGATGTGCTGGTGGCGGCGATGGTGCTGGGCATTCTGGTCTACCGCATCCGCGAAACCGTTGAATCGATGGATGTGAGCCGGTTGCGGAGGTTGCGAGGATAGGATGCTGCTGATTGCCCTGCTGCTGATTCCCGTCGTCACCGCCGCCGCGTCCTACTTCGCGCGCCGGCGTGCGGCCATGGAAGCGGCGAACCTGGCCGGCTTTACCGCGGTCTTTGTGACCGCCGTCGCGCTGGGGGCGCGGGTGCTCGCGGCGGGGACCGTCTCGCTGGGAAATGGCTTCCTCTATGCCGACGCCCTCAGCGCGCTGGTCATTCTGCTCACCGCTGCGGCGGCGCTGATCTGCTCCACGTACTCGATCGGCTACCTGCGCGACGATGAGCGGAGCGGGGAATTGGGCGACGACATCAGCGGCCGGGAGCAGCTGGCCCAGTTGCGCATGTACTACACCCTGACGCCGCTCTTCATCCTCTTCATGCTCTTCATCGCCATGGCCAACAACCTGGGCGTGATGTGGGTGGCGATGGAAGCGACCACCCTGGCCTCGATCTTCCTGGTCAACTTTTACGGCAAGGTCACCTCGCTCGAAGCCGCCTGGAAGTACGCCATCATCGGCGGCGTGGGCCTGTCCATGGCGCTGTTCGGCACGCTGGTGGCCTACTATGCGGGCCACGAACTCACCGGCTTCGGCGGCGCTGAGCGGGCTGAACTGGTCGGTGCTGGCGCAGCACGCCGGCCAGCTCGACAAGACCTCGATGCGGCTGGCATTCGTGCTGGTTCTGATGGGCTATGGAACCAAGGCGGGCCTCGCGCCCATGCACACCTGGAAGCCGGACGCTTACAGCGAAGCCCCGGTGCCCTCGGCAGCGCTGCTGGCGTCGGCCCTGCTGAACTGCGCGCTCTATTGCCTCATCCGTTTCTACATTCTCACCAGCCGCTGCCTGGGCGCGGAGTTTCCCAGCCACCTGCTGCTGCTCTTCGGCCTGCTTTCGATGGGCGTGGCTGTCCCCTTTGTGCTGGTGCAGAAGAACTTCCGCCGCCTGCTGGCCTATTCGACCATCGATCACGCCGGCATCATGGCCGTTGCGCTGGGTCTCGGTGGCGCGCTGGGCTGCCTGGGACTCATGCTCCACATGACTTACCACACCATCGCCAAACCGCTGCTGTTCCTGTGCGCGGGCAACGTGCACCAGCACTATCGCACCGACCAGTTCTCCCGCATCAAGGGCGGGGTGATGAAGGTCATGCCGCTGACCGGCGTGGTGTTTCTGCTGGCCACGCTGGCCATTATCGGCATGCCGCCGTTCAGCTTGTTTCAGAGCGAGTTCCTGATTCTGCGCGCCGCCCTGGACGGCGGCCATCTTCTTGCCGGCTCGCTTTTCGTCCTGTTCTCGGCGGGCGTCTTCGCCGGAGCGCTGCTGAACGTGAGCCGCATGGTCCTGGGTCCGCGCGGCGATGTGGAAGATGCGCCGCGCCGTCCCTGGCGCAATGGGTCGCTGCTGGCGCTAGCCGGCGTGCTGGTGGTCATCGGATTCTGGGTGCCGGCTCCGCTGTTTCAATTGATGAGCAACGCGGCGCGGGTGGTGAGCGGACAATGACGCCTCTTTTGAAGGAAATTCGCGAACTTTTCCCGGAGCAGATCCGCTCGGTGGAAGAGCAGGTACCGGGCCAGTTCACCGTTCTGCTGAACAGCCCCGACGTCACCGCGATCGCGCGGCATCTGATCACCGCGCACCCGGCGAGGCTGGTGACCGTCTTTGCCGAAGACCGGGTGAAGCCGGAGGGGGTTTTCTACAACTACTACGTCTTTGACCGGCCGGGCGACCCGGACTGGCTGATCCTGAAGGCGCCCATTCCCGCCGATCATTCCTCGTTCCCGTCGCTGGCCGCCGAGCTGCCGGCCGTCAACTGGCAGGAGCGCGAGATTCAGGATTGGTTCGGCCTCGAAGCCGTCGGACATCCCAATCCGCGGCGCGTGGCCCTGCACGATAACTGGCCCGACGTGCATCCGCTGCGCAAGGATTTCCCGCTCGACACCGTGCTGCCGCCGTTCGAAGGTGAGCGGCACGTCTACCGGCCCGCGCACGGAGAAGGCGTCTTCCACATTCCGGTTGGCCCGGTTCATGCCGGCATCATCGAGCCCGGCCACTTCGATTTTGCCGTCGCCGGCGAGCCCATCCTCTACCTGCAACTGCGCATGTTCTATACGCATAAAGGCACCGAGAAGCTCTTCGAGAATCTGCCCATCCACCGCGCGGTTTTTCTGGCCGAGAGCATCTCCGGCGACTCGGCCTTCTCTCACGGCACAGCCTTCTGCCAGGCTGTCGAGCGGGCGGCGGGGGTCGAAGTTCCCGCGCGGGCCGCAATTCATGCGCGTCCTTCTGCTCGAACTCGAACGGATTGCCAATCACATCGCCGATACCGGGGCCATCGCCAACGACGTGGGCTTCGCGATTGCCAACGCCCATGCCGGCCGCATCCGCGAGAAGCTGCTCGGGCTGAGCGAAATGCTCACCGGAAGCCGCGTCCTGCGCGGCATGGTGGCCATCGGCGGCGTGCGCAGGGATTGGCAGCGGGCGCAGGTGGAGGCCATCGAAACGACGCTCGAAGTGGTCGAGCGCGAGTTCCGCGATCTGGTCGCGATTCTTCGCTCGTCCAACTCGACCCGCGACCGGCTTGAGCGTACCGGAATCCTGCGTCCCGAGAAGGCCGAAGTGCTGGGAATCGTCGGCGTGGCCGGACGCGCTTCCGGGGTCAATCTCGACATTCGGCGCGACCATCCCTACGAGGCCTACCGTCACCTGTCCTTCCGTGTGCCCGTCTATCAGCAGGGCGATGTTCGCCACCGGATGAAGGTTCGCATCGACGAAGTGAGCGAATCGATCCAGATGATCCGATTGTCGGTTGCCCACCTGCCGGATGGACTCTATCGCGCCCCGGCTCAGCCCATTCCGCCCGGCCGGTGCGCGCTGAGCGCCGTCGAAGGCTGGCGCGGCGAAATCATTCATTGGGTCCGAACTGGCGAGGGCAATTGCCTGGAACGCTGCAAGGTCAAAGATCCATCCGTCAACAACTGGCCGGCCATTGTGGAAGCGGTGGAAGGCAACATCGTGGCGGATTTTCCGGTCATCAACAAGAGCCTGAACTTGTCCTACTCGGGGACGGATCGGTAGAGCAAATGTTCAAAATCCTCCAAAAATCCTTCCGGGTAGGCTCCGCAACCGCCGATTATCCGCGCCTTGCGCCTCCTCTGGCGCAGCAGTTCCGGGGATGCCCGGAGTTCGACTTCGAGCGCTGGCGTGACGCGCGTCCCGCGGCCGAGGCCTGCCCCACCGGGGCCATCGACCTCCGCGACTGCGACGGCCAGCGCCAGGTCACGGTCGATTATGGCCGCTGCATCTTTTGCGGCGAATGCGCGGAGGCCTGCGCCGATGGGGCAGTGCGGATGAGCCAGCGGTTCGAGCTTGCGGCCAGCGATCGCCGCGACTTGATTCTTACCGCCGAATACGCGCTCCACCCCGACGGCACCCACGCCCGGCTGAAGTCGGCCACCAGCGGCCCGGGCGCCGAAGAACCCGGCAAGCGCATCGCCGAGGCCATCCGGAAGCTGCTCGGCCGCTCGCTCTCGATTCGCCAGGTGGATGCCGGCTCGTGCAACGGATGCGAGCAGGAGATCGGCGCGTTGAACAACCCGGTCCACGACATCGAGCGCTTCGGCATTCACTTCGTAGCCTCGCCGCGCCACGCCGACATGCTCCTGGTCACTGGCCCCGTCACCCGCAACATGGAACTGGCCCTGCGCAAGACCTGGGCCGCCACGCCAGACCCGAAAGTGGTGGTTGCCGTAGGCGCCTGCGGCATCAGCGGAGGCATCTTCGGCGCGAACTACGCCTCTCTCGGCGGCGTGGACGCGGTTCTACCCGTGGACGTCTACATTCCCGGCTGTCCGCCCCGCCCGGAGGCTCTGCTGCACGGCATTCTGCTGGCATTGGGCCGGCTCCAACCACGCGCGGGCTCCCCTGCGCGGCAATGAGCCAGCCGCTCCTCTCCTCCGGCAGATCTTCATGCGGTCAAAGAATTAGAAGCTGTTTCAGAACCTTCCCCGGCTTCAGAATGGCGATGCGCTCAGGGGCTAAAGCCTTCAGTTTTACGGTTCTTTTCGGCACGACTAAAGTCGTGCCCTGACACAAAGCCGGTTATGAAACAGCTTCTAAAGCATTTCTCCTGAAGGTATAAAGTCTGGATGCCCGACCCTCGCCGCGTTCTTGTTTTTGCGGCTAGGGTGGGATAAAAGATGCCCACCCGATAGCGAGAGGAGAAATGCGCTAGTGTGCGTGGCCGTGATGGTGGCCTGCGCCGGGGTTGCTGGCCATTTCTTCCATCGGCACCACGCAGCCGTCCAGCTCCGCGCAGCCCAGGTGCTCGAACTGGATCGTGGTGTGGCTGATGTGGAAGTGGTCGCGGAGCAGGTGGTTGAGCTTGAGCAGGATGCAGGCGCTTTCAGAGGGCGGAATGTCGGCGATGGTGACGTGGCAGGCCATGGCGCTGGAGTCTGAGTTGAGGCTCCAGACGTGCAGGTCGTGGACGTTGAGGACGCCTTCGACAGCCTCCATGGCAGTGCGAATCTCGGCCAGCGAAAGCCCGCGGGGCGTGCCTTCGAGCAGAATATTGAGGGTTTCGCGCACGATGCCGAAGCCGCTCCAGAGGATGAGCGCGGCGATGATCAGCGAGAGGACGGGGTCGATCCAGTTTTGTCCGGTGAGCAGGATGCCCGCGCCGCCGGCGATGACCGCGGCGGTCGAGAGCGTGTCGCCGGCCATGTGGACAAAGGCCGAGCGCAGGTTGACGTCGCGGGCCACGCGCCACAGAAGAACAGCGATGACGCCGTTTATCGCCACCCCGGCCACGGCCACGTAGATCATGAGCCGGGGCTCGACGGCGACCGGCGCCAGGAGCCGGTGGACAGCTTCAATGCCGATCCAGATAGAAATGGCGATCAGCGTTGAGGCGTTGATGAAGGCGGCCAGCACCCCGGCCCGCTGGTATCCGAAGGTTTTGGAGTGGTTGGCGGGGCGCGCCTGGAGGTGGACGGCGGCAAAGCTGAGCAGCAGGGCGAGAAAATCGGAAAAATTGTGCCCGGCTTCGGAGAGCAGGGCCAGCGAGTGAGCGCGCAACCCGGCCACGAAGGCAACCGCGACATAGGCCAGCGTGAGCGCCATCGAGAAGCGCAGCACCGCCTGGGTGGTGTTCTTGCCAGCGGACGGAGGCGGCGCATGGACATGCATGGCGATAGTGTACCGGGGATGGGTACCAGGAGCCAAACGTCGTTGAAGCCGGAGGGCGGTTGGCCCAGCTGCGGGCGATTTACTCGTTGGCCTCGATGCGCCGTCCGTGGGGATCTTGCAAGCCGCGCGTGTTCATCCGGAACAGGGACGTATAGGCGCGGAATTGCGCGCGGCTGATGCTCACCGGCTGCTCGAAGACAAACCAGCGCACGCCCTCGGTGCAGGGCGGGGTGGTGAGCGAACCCATGTAGGTCCAATAGCCGGGGTCGGCGGGAAAAAGGCCGCCGGGGTTCACCATCTCCGTAATTCTCTCGCTGGCGCCGGCGGTTGCAGGCAGATCGGCAAAGAGGGTGGCGAGAGTGGCATTCGCATTGCCCGTATCCTCGCTCAGCCGCACGGCGAGCGTGGCCAGCTTTCCGTCGGCGCTGCGGTGCAGCAGGTCCACTTCCATGTCGCTCAGCTTGCCTTTCACGGCCTGCTCGCTGGGTCGATGGAAGCTGAATTCGATCAGGTTGTAGCGCACGCCCCCGGCCACGATATAGCTGACCGGATCGACATGCGCGACGATGGTGCGGCCGTCGTTGACCAGCGTGACGGGGCCGGAGATGTAGTGGAATTGGATGGGCTTGAGCGCTTTGTTCAGGCGCGCCCCGCGCCGCCGGGGATGTCATTAAGGTTCCGTGGATAGCGCTGGAAGAGCCCCAGAATATTTTCAAAGGCCTCATCCGGGATGCGAATATCGGGATTATCTTGTTCGACTTTGTGAGGGAGAAACAATCCGCCATTAAGGTATTTGATGGAACCCAGCATCCTGCGCGCCTCTGGGGAACGCTGGTCCTCGGGTTTGGCGAATCCCTCGAAGAATAATGGGCAGAGAAAGTCGCGGTAGAAGCGGCCCCCTGTGGCGGCGGTCTCTGACCGCCGTCGTCGGTCGGAGACCGACGCTACATTCATCTCACGCCGGTCGGAGACCGACGCCACAGCGGCGAGCTTGTTTTGCAAATAGTTCAGGTCGCCGTTGTCGACGAATCCCTTCCTTTGAAGAAAGTAGATAAACATCAGGCGATTCAGCAATACGGACGCGTACCAGCGTCGCTGCTTATCGTCGGGAATTCCTTGAATAAGTTCGATGAACCGAATGTGCTCGTCATAAAACTCGCCGTAAAACTTCTTGTCTCTCTCAATATCCAGCGCTTTGCGAAGTCGTTTAAAGCCGCCTTCGATGAAAGGCGCCGTAACGGGAAGGGCCGGCCCGGGCAGCGGCAGAGAGGCCCCGGGGATCGGCTGGTTGTTGATTACGCTGTTGGTGATCGTGGTGGTGCTGGTTTCCCAACCATACTTGGGAAATCAACAGGCACGTTAGCGTAGTTGATATAAAGACCCCAGGGCAACTGCGACCCGGCCATGGTGAACGAGTTGACGCCCGGGCCGTCGTTGACGACCAAGGGCCCGCCCTCGGTCAAGTGGCTGCCCAAGCGGTCGTCCGTCACGCCCACGGAGCTATTGCCGCCCGTCGTATTGCCGTCGGTATTGTCGATGTTCACAGATCCGATTACCCGGGTGGCGTTCGAGTCGACCTGGCTTACCTGCCCAGGCACCGTGGCGCCGTTGACGATGCAGATTCCGCCGTAAACTTCCGCCGCAGAAGAGCTGAGGCCGTTGAACTGGGTGTTGCTGGGTCCCGCGCCATCGGTGATCGAGGCGGCCACGTAGGCCGGTTCGTACAAACCGGTTCCGATCTGCGTGCTGCCCTGGATGGTCGTGACATTGGTTCCCGGCCCGTTCACGAGACTGAGGGCCGGAAAACCGACTTCGGGGGCGGCGTCCACGCCTTGGATCTGGCAGTTCTGGATGTCCGTCAGCGACGAGTCGCCGGTGCCGGTGCCGACGCCGCCCAGCGGGAATCCGGCCCCGAATTGTCGACAATCAGGAAACCGGCGAGCGTGTCGCCGCTCATGTCCAACTCGTTATAGGAGGTAGACTGCCCGAGTGGATTGGAGATGAGCAAGTTCGCGTCCGGCATGGAAACGTTATTGATTCGATTCACGTTGCTGCCGCCGCCGTTGGTGATCTCCAGGCCGCCTCCAAGCATGGATTGGGCCGGCGGCGAGACGCTGGGGGCCTCGAAATCGAAGACGCCGTCGCCCCCCAGATTGACATACATGGATCCATAGATCCCGTCCAGCGTGATGGTCAACATTGTCGTCACCGGCGACCCGCCAGTAGGTATAGCGGTGGGGTTGAGCAGGAACTCTGTCGTCCCATCCCCGCTGGTAATAGTGAACCCGCCGTAGGCGGCACTGCCGGCAACGGCAACCGATTGGATCTTGACGGAATTGCCCGACCCGTCGCCCACGAACACCAAATCGCCGGGTGTCACGAAGACACCGGCGCC
>CAWBHO010000098.1:0-14164 GCA_963788415.1 uncultured Acidobacteriaceae bacterium
CCGCCGGCCATACAGGCTTGCGCCAACTTCACAGGAATGCCAGAGGAGAGTTACCATGCCCAGCTTTAACATTCCACTCAGTGGCCTCAACGCCGATTCGACGGCGTTGAATACCATTGCCAACAATCTGTCCAACATGAGCACGACAACCTTCAAAGCGCAGACGACCAACTTCAGCGACTTGATGTATCAGCAGGTGGGCTCGACAGGGTCGGGAGACGCGATTCAGGTCGGCACAGGAGTCCAAGTCGCCGACAATACCGCGGATTTTTCGACCGGATCGATTTCTTCCGACGGCATTCAGACCGACGCGGCGATCAACGGAACGGGCTTCTTTATCCTGGATAACGGCGGGGGAAGCCAGTTGTACACCCAGGACGGCAACTTCCAAACCAGTTCGACCGGCACGCTTGAAAGCTCGAACGGCTTGGCGGTCATGGGGTATGCAGCAACAGATGGGGTGGTCAACAGCAGTGGTGGCTTGACCGACATTACAATTCCCACCACCGGGTCGGGGATGGCTCCAAAGGCGACGAGCACCATTACCATAACGCAGAATCTTGATTCCTCCGACGCGGTGGGTACCAGCACCACCAGCCCGGTCAAGATCTATGACTCTCTCGGCCAGAGCTATAGCGGCACCGTCACTTACACCAAAACCGGAACCAACGAGTGGTCTTATAGCGTCAGCGTTCCCGATACTCTGTCGAGTTCGCCAGCGGCCGCGGCAACCGTGACCAGTACGGTCACGCCGACCTCAACCGTCTCCGGGACGAACACCATCAGCACCTACGATTTCGGTTCGAGCGGAGGCACGCTACCCAGCGGTTCCAGTAGCGGCACGCTGGGAACGGTCGATGGGGGCAGCACCTTGTCGTTTGGCGGAACATCCGTGACGATCCCTGCCGGGGGCGAATCGGTGAGCGACTTGGCAGGTCAGATCAATGGGCTGGGCGTTGCCGGCGTTTCGGCGACCGCGAGCGGCGGCGTCTTGACCGTCACCTCGCCCACAGCCACCGTAATCGCCGGCACAGTGAGCCAGGATATTGCAGGGGCTACCCTGAATTACACTTTAGGCACGAGTGGCGGCACGGTGGCCACCGTCGACCCGGGAACAGATCTGACGATCTCCGGTTTGACCTCTGCCGGCGCCTCGACCACCATCACCGCGCCCACGGTCACTGCAGGGGAATCGCTGACAACCTATGCGGGGGACCTGACAACCGCATTGAACAATGCGGGCATTACCGGCGTTACGGTCTCAGCCACCGGCAACACTCTTTCGATCACGGGCACCAACCTGTCCACCAGCGGGAGCGTGGTGCAGGATCCGGTGGCCTCGGCCAATGCCACAGGCACGCTGACTTTCGATGCCAACGGCAACTTGGTCAGTCCCTCCACGAACATCAACGACATCACCTTTTCGGGCCTCTCCGATGGTGCGGCTCCGCTGAGCATGAATTGGGATATGTTTGGCACAAGCGGTACGGGGAACATCACCCAGACCTCTGCCAGTTCACTGACTTCAGGCGCCACGCAGAACGGCTACCCGAGCGGCGAATACAACGGCACCTTTGCCATCGGCTCGGACGGCACCATCACGGCTGACTACTCGAATGGCGAGAATCAGGCCGTGGGCCAGTTGGCGCTTGCCAATGTGAGCAACCTCCAGGGATTGGAATCCGTGGGATCGACTGACTACCAAACCACTTCCGCCTCGGGTCTTGCAACCGTGGCAGCGGCTGGCTCGAATGGACTTGGAACGATCGAAGGAGGCTCACTGGAGGCGTCGAACGTCAATATCTCCGCCGAGTTCTCCGATTTGATTGTCGCCCAGCGCGCCTTCGAGGCCAACGCCAAGTCGGTCACTACTTTCGACACCATCACCCAGGAAACGATCAACATGATCCACTAATCGGTATCGGGGCGGTCTGCGGGCCGCCCCGATGCTGCTTTGTGCAGGCTCATCCGATTGCGCGCCCGTTCGCGCTGCCTGAAGGAGAGGCGCCAGGGCCGCGGTCGCTGCGAATTTCGATGAACAGTCCTTTTCCTTCCGCCAGAAGATGGCCTTTGGAGCTCAGAATCCGGCCCTCGGTCCAATGTTTGCGCCCTTCGCTGCGCAGCAGTCGTCCCTCGACGCGAATAGGAGTTCCCGAGTGCACGGGGCGGAGGTATTCGATCTCCATCTGGCGGGTCAGTGCCGTGCGTCCCAGTGCGCGGACCGACTTGCTCATGGCCTCATCGAGCAAGGTGGCGATGATGCCTCCATGTACATACCCCGGCGGTCCCTCGAAACTGGCTGGAATCGTCACCAGACAAATGACGGTTCCATCGCCGGCAAGCAGGAACTCGAGGTTCAACCCGGAGGGATTGGCCGGGCCGCAGCCGAAGCAGCGGTTCTGGGCGGTGGGTGTCATGGGTACGAGCTTCTCGGCAGACGAATCCATCTTTTCAGGATAGCAAAGGCACTTCAGGACCAAGAATCGCTTTAAGCCGCGCGGCGCTGCTGGCGAAGATGGGCCAAGGCCGGCGCGGTGGCAGCAGACTAAATTCAAGTCCCATTCACAATGCAGGAGCCCGTGCTGTTCTACGCTAAGAACGCAGCAATTTGGTCATCAATGTCAGGGATGAACACCTGCCAGGACATCCGTGCCCGGCCCGCCTATCTCCGTAACCATTGCGTGGACAAGGTCTGCAACAGCGCCGGCCCGACAACAAATGGCTAGCGCAGAACAGGTCGAAAGGCAGGGAGAAAGATGGTCATCGCACGTCAGGGAAGATGCGCCAATCAGGCAAATTGTCCGCTCGCCAAATCAGGAGAGGTTTTTACCATTCCCGAGGGTGCGGATTTTCATTGTCCTTTGTGTGGGAGCGAGCTCGAGGAAACCGCGGCAAAACCCCCTTCAAAACTCAGGCGCCGTTTCTTGACCGCCGGCGCGGTGGCCTTGCTTCTGCTGCTTTGCCTGGTTGCCGTCTCCCGGAGATGGATTCCTCTTTCGCTGACAGGGATTGCCGGTTCGAATGTCGGCGGAAACACGATTCTTCGTCTAGCCGGTTCCAACACCATCGGCGACAGCCTGGGGCCTTCGCTGGCCGCGGCCTTTCTCAAGGATCTGGGGGCGACGAATATTCGAACACTTCCCGGCGACAAGGCGGATGAAAAGATCGTTCAGGGTGTTTTGCCTGGCGACGCTTCGGTTTCCTCGATTGATATTGCGGCCCACGGTTCGGCGACCGCATTCAAGGCGTTTGAGGAAAACAGTTGCGACATCGGCATGGCTTCGCGAAGAATCAATGCCACCGAAGCCGCCAAACTCCGCTCCATTGGAGATTTCTATTCTGCCGGAAGCGAACACATCCTGGGGTTGGACGGCATCGCCGTGATTGTCAATACCTCCAATCCGGTGAGCGAACTGAGCGTCGATCAGATCAAACGCATTTTCACTGGACAGATTACCGATTGGTCGCAAGTCGGCTCTTCCCACGGGGCGATCGGGATCTATGCGAGAAACGATAATTCAGGAACCTACGACACCTTCAAGAGCCTGGTCCTTGCGGGAGCGGCTCTGTCCGCATCCGCCCACAGGTTCGAGGACAGTAATGCTCTCTCGGCGGCGGTCTCCGGCGATCCGAATGGAATCGGCTTCATTGGTCTTCCTTTTGTCCACAGCGCAAAAGCCGTCTCCGTCTCGGAGCAGGGAACGCGCGCGTTGCAGCCGACCCGGCTGACGGTTGCCACGGAGGATTACGCCTTGGCGAGACGACTCTATCTCTATACGCCGGCAAATCCGCGCAACAAGTTCTCGCGCATGTTGATTACGTTCGCGCTCTCCAAGCAAGGGCAGGATGTGGTCGAAGCAAACGGCTTCGTCGCCCAGAATGCCGTGCCGGAATCGCAGCAGGTCTCCGCAAACGCTCCCATCGATTACCGGCAATTGACCCAGAACGCCGGACGGCTGCCCCTGGACTTCCGGTTTATGCCTGCATCGCGCTCTTGGACAACAAGGCTCAGGCCGATCTGGACCGGGTGGTGGCCATGATTGCAGACCAAAGGATTACTGCAAACAAAATCATGCTCTTCGGGTTTTCCGACAGTACCGGCGCTCCAGAAGCCAATTGGGCTCTATCGCTGAGCCGCGCCAAGATGATCGAGAGCCAGTTCATTCAGCGAGGAGTTCAGCCCGCCGTGGTTCGTGGATTCGGTTCCAGTCTCCCGGTGGCCTCCAACGATCGTCCCGAAGGCCGCGAAAAGAACCGGCGGGTGGAGATTTGGATTCAAAAGTGATCGCGCTGGTCCGCGAAGGGCGGCTGGATTCCAAACTCCATTTTCACTTCGCGTTATACTCAGAATTGCTATGGCAACCGAGAAAACCTTTTATCTAGAGACCTTCGGCTGCCAGATGAATGCCCATGACTCGGAAAAGGTCATCGGCACATTGGAGCACGAAGGTTACCGGCAGGTCGAGTCGGAGGAAGATGCCGGCCTGATCCTCTATAACACCTGCTCCATCCGCGACAAGGCGGAGCAGAAGGTCTTTCACCGCCTGGATGAATACAAGCGCCAGCACAGGGAAGGCAAGCGCTTTGCCGTGCTGGGCTGCGTGGCGCAGCAGGAGGGCGAGAAGATCTTCGACCGGGCGCCTTACGTCTCGCTCGTTTCCGGATCGGCCTCTTATCGCAAATTACCGGAGATGCTGGCGCGCCTGGAAGCTGGCGAATCGCGCATCACCGGCCTGGACGACCGCCAGACCGAAGAAACCTTCGAGACCGAATTCACCTCCCGGCAAAACCCTTACCGCGGCTACATCACGATTATTGAAGGCTGCGACAAGTTCTGCGCTTACTGCGTGGTGCCCTACACCCGCGGAAAGGAGCGGAGCCGCAGTGCAACTTCGGTGTTGGCCGAGGCGCGGCGCATCGCCGACCAGGGCTATACCGAGATTCAGCTCCTGGGCCAGAACGTGAACAGCTACCGCGATCCGGAAGGGAAGCGCAGCTTTGCCGAATTGCTGGCCACCGTGGGCCAGGTGGCTGGGATTCGCCGTGTTCGCTTCACCACCAGCCATCCGCGCGACTTCACGCGCGACATTGTCGAGGCCATCGACTCCGTGCCGACGCTGTGCAACCACGTCCACCTGCCCGTTCAATCCGGCTCCTCGCGGGTGCTCCAGCGGATGGCGCGCGAGTATACCCGCGACTGGTATCTGGAGCGGATCGCCTGGATCAAGGCTGCCTGCCGTTCCATCTCCATCTCTACCGACATCATCGTCGGATTTCCAGGTGAGACTGCGGACGATTTTATCCAGACCATGGACCTTCTGAACGAGGTCGAGTACGATTGCGTCTTCGGTTTCAAGTATTCAGGGCGCCCGAATACACCGGCCTTGACGATGATCGATTCCATTCCCGAAGCCGAGAAGTCGACCCGGCTTCAAGTGCTGCTTGACCGTCAGCGCGAGATTCAGAAGATCAATTACGCGAAACATTTAGGGGAGATCGTTGAGGTCATGGTTGAAGGTTATAACGACGCGCGTGCACAGGTTATCGGACGCAGCAGCCAGAACAAGCCGGTCAACTTTCTCTGTTCGCAACCCATCGCGCCAGCTCCGGGCAGCTATCTGCAGGTGAAAATAACGGCCACTCATCCGAACAGTTTGGTGGGCGAAGCAGTCTAAGATGGATGCAGTTCAGGAGGGGAAAGCCATGGAGATCGAGGTGCGGATACGCGGGTTGATGATGGACCCAGCCACCAGCATGCCAATCGTGGTGCTCAAGGATGTCGCCTCCGACACGGTGATGCCCATCTGGGTCGGAATCTTCGAGGCGAACGCCATTGCCATCGAGATTGAGAAAGTATCTGCGCCGCGGCCGATGACGCATGACCTGACGAGAAACCTGATTCGTCACTTGAACGCTCGATTGGAACGCGTTGTGATTTCAGATCTTAGAGACGATACATTCTTTGCAGCCCTATGGCTTCGGCAGGGCGATGAGCCTATCGTCATCGATGCGCGTCCTTCGGATGCGATCGCCCTGGCCCTGCGATCGGATTGCCCGATTTACGTAACCGAGCAGGTCATGCAGACGGCCAAATTGAACACCTCGGGGCCGCCTGAAGGTCCAACTGCGGAACAGTTGCGCGGCTGGCTGGAAGGCCTGAACGATGAAGATCTTGGCCGTTACAAGATGTAGCTTGCACCACGGCTCGTAGGGGCCTGCAGGGAGCCGGCAATCCGGCCGTAGCCCAACAACATCCCTGGCGCTTTAGTTTACAGAATACTTATTATCAGACTTTGTCTGGTCCTTTTTCTGATGTTGATTCTTCATACGCTTGAGGACGGGCGGCCCAGATCCAGCCCCGGAACTTGGGACCGAAGGCAAGCCAACCTCGCAACTCACCGCACTTACACGCATCCTGCACGCGGAGCCGGCCGGTTTACTTGGCGGCCAGTTGCATTTCCTGGAGCGACTCGGCGAACGGGGCTCGCAGGACGCAGCGTTCGGTGATGATCGCGGTAATATATTTTGCCGGGGTGACGTCAAAGGCGGGGTTGCAAATCTCGACTCCATTCGGCGTGAGCTGCTTGCCGCCGTGGTGAGTTACCTCGACGGCCGGGCGCTCCTCGATTGGAATGGCTTCGCCGGTGGGCGTGGCCAGGTCGATGGTGGACCAGGGCGCGGCGACGTAAAACGGAATGCCATGCTCATGGGCCAGAATCGCCACGTTGTAGGTACCGATCTTGTTGGCCGTGTCGCCGTTGGCCGCGATGCGGTCGGCGCCGACGACAACAGCCTGGATGCGCCCCTGGCGCATGAGGCTGGCGGCCATGTTGTCGCAGATGACCGTGGTGGGAATGTGGTCGGCCATCAACTCCCATGCGGTGAGGCGCGCGCCTTGCAGAAAGGGCCGGGTTTCGTCGGCGAAGACGTGGATGCGCTTGCCCTGCTCGACGGCCGAGCGGATGACGCCCAGCGCGGTTCCGTAGCCGCAGGTAGCCAGGGCTCCGGCGTTGCAGTGCGTGAGCACGCCGCCTTCCTGGGGCAGCAGCGCGCCGCCGAGTGCGCCCATCGCTTTACAGGCGGCAATGTCTTCCTGGTACATTGCGTGGGCTTCGGCGAGAATCTTTTCCTTGATCTGGTCCAGAGTGTCGCCGTCTGCCAGCAGTTTGGCAAAGAGCCGCTTCATGCGGTCGATGGCCCAGAATAAATTCACCGCTGTGGGCCGGGTTGCAGCCAGGCAGGCGCAGATCTGCGCAAATTCGGGCGCAAATTCACGGGCAGTGGCCGCCTTGGTGCGCAATGCGCCCAGGGCAACGCCGTAAGCGGCCGAAACGCCGATGGCCGGCGCGCCGCGGACAACCATGGTGACGATGACGTCGGCGACCTGCTGGTAGGTGGTGGCGAGAACGTAGCTCTCCTCGAGGGGGAGCCGGGTCTGATCGATGAAGCGGACGCCTTCCGGGGTCCAGGCAAGGGTAGGAATCATGCAATCCCAGTATAAGCGGCAAGGGGCGCAAGCGGTGAAACAGCGAAAATAAGTGCGTTCGGCTTTGCCTGATTGGAGGTAGCCCGCCGCAGCCGCCCCTGCAAGGCCAGTCCAGGACAAATACCTTCATGCGGGTCAATCAGGGAACCAAATTTCATCCCCGCCCGGGGCTTTACACCTCCTTGACGGTCGAGCCGGTAAACTTGAGTGAATATGGCGCGAAGAACGATCGAACATTACGAGATTCTCCGTCGGCTGGGCGCCGGCGGCAGCGGCGTGGTTTACCTGGCCAACGACACCCTGCTCCAGCGGCCGGTGGTGATGAAGATTCTGCGCACCGGGCTGCTTTCGGCGGTGCAGTTGCGCTCGACCGTCTTGCGCGAGGCGCGGCTGGCCTCGGCTATCGAGCATCCCAACGTCTGCGCCATCTACGAGGTGGGCGAAACCGGCGACGAAGGCTACATCGTGATGCAGTACGTGCCCGGCCAGTCGCTGGACCAACTGATTGCGCGTGGGCCGGCCAGCCTGCAACTGCTGCTCTCGGTGGGAATCCAGATTGCCGACGGACTGCAGGCCGCGCACACGCTGGGCATCTTTCACCGCGACCTGAAACCGCAGAACGTGATGCTGACCGATGGCGGTCTGGTGAAGATTCTGGACTTCGGCCTGGCGCGGCGGCTCGAGCCGGAGGAGGCCAACTTCGACCCCGCCAAGCCGGCGCTGGCGAAAGACGCCTCGATGGCGGCCACCTACACCGCTCGCGGCGGGACGATCCGCTACATGGCGCCGGAGCAGTTCGTCACCGGCCAATCGAGCGTGCAGTCGGACATCTGGGCGCTCGGCGTGATTCTCTACGAGCTGGCCAGCGGGCGTCATCCCTTTGCCAAGCCCGACGCCGAAGATTTTCAGGCCATTCACGCCATCCAGTTTTCGACGCCCGAGGATCTGAGCGTGATTGTGCCCGGCATCTCGACGGAACTGAAGAGCGTGATCTCCGCTTGTCTCGAAAAGATTCCCGGAGCGCGCACCGCCTCGGCCGCGGAGGTGCGCGAGGCGCTGAAAACCATTATGAAAGCGCTGCGCATCGAGACCGGAGTGATTCCCGGCGACGCGGCGGCCAATCTTCCTAGTACCGGTCCCGAGGCCGAGAAGCGGGCCACCGGTTTTCTGTCGATGCTGGCGGAGCGGTTTCGCGAGTCAGCCAACGACCAGGTGCAACAAAATTCGCTGGTCGTGCTGCCCTTCGCCAACCTGGGAGCCACCGAGGTAGCTCCGCTCTACGGCTTTGCCCTGGCCGACGCCATCGCGGCGCGGCTGGCGCGGATTCCCGGTCTGGTCATCCGGCCGTCGAGCACGCTGATGCGCCTGCCGATGGCGCAGATGGACCCGCTGGCCGTGGGCGAAAAGCTGCTGGTTGCATTCGTGCTGGCGGGCAATTTTCTGCGCTCCGAGGAAGGCTTCGACCTGAACTGGCAACTGCTCGACATCGCTTCGCAGAGCGTGCGCTCGGGCGGGGCCATCCGCGTGGCGTCTCTGGATCTGATCGCCGTGCAGACGGAGATTTCGAACGAAGTTTTTGCCGCGCTGCATGGGCTTTCTGCGGGTGACCAGATCGACGCGCCACGGCCCGCCTACCGGGACGCGGCGCTGCCCGGGCCGGTGAGCGAAGAGTACCTGCAGGGGCGGGCGCTGCTGAGTGCGTTCATGGTTCGCACCGGCTCGCGGACCGATCTGGATCGCGCTCACGCGCTGTTTACCGGCATCACCGGCAAGGATACGGGCTTTGCCGCCGGCTGGTGCGGCCTGGGCATCGCCGAGCTCCAATATGTGCGCCACGGCTTCGGCGGTCAGATTCACGTGATGCGCGCGCGCCGCGCGTTTGACGAAGCGCTCAAGCTGGACCCGGCCTCGGTCGAGGCGAATCTGTACCGCATTTACATGCTGCTGTCGCGCGGCGAAAAGGAGTCAGCGCGCCACGGCATCGCCAACCTGCTGACCTCGGCGGCCAACGACTGGAACGTGCACATGGTGGCTGGCATGGCGCTGCGCGGAGACGGCATGTACGACGAGGCGCTGACCGAGTTCAACCGCGCACTCAAGTTGAACCCCGCCAACGCGCCCATCCTCTATAACCACCGCGCCCGCGTCTACCACTATCAGAATCAAATGGAGCTGGCCGGCGACGAATTGGAAAAGGGCCTGGCTCTGGAGCCGCGCCATCCGCTGCTGCGCACCTCGGCCGGCTATCAGCAGATGCGCCTGGGCAATCTGGCGGCGGCCATCGAGATTCTGGAGGGCGTGGTCCGCGACGATGATTCGCTGCGCATCGCCGTGCCTACGCTGGCACTGTGCTATGTGCAGGCGGGCGAGCGGGCCCGCGCCGCGGCTCTGCTGAAGGACGACACCCTGGCCGCGGGAGAGGCTGACAGCGAGATGGCCTACCGGCTGGCCACCTACTTTGCCGTCGAGGGCGATGGGACCGAGGCGCTTCACTGGCTGCGCCGCGCCATTTATCTGGGCAACGAGAATTATCCCTGGTTTCAGAAGAATCCGGCCTGGAACAATCTGCGCACCAATGCCGACTTCGGGCGTATTCTCGACGATTTGAGGAATGGCTTCCGCAAAAATCAGAAGACCTGGAAGCGGCTTCTCGAACAAGTGCCGCCTGAGGTGGAGTGAGGGTAAGTTTACCGGGGATCAATCTGCCGCTCTCGACCTTCCCCAGGATTGAGGTGGGTGGCGACTCCAGTCGTGTGCAGCTTCTTTGCGGTCGAAATTCTGAGGTTTGAAGGAATTCAGAGTTTGTGACGGCAGACGGCCTCTTCCCTGCCCCGTATGCAGCAACATCAACGCTGGCATTGCACATGAGAACCGGTATGCCCGGCAGGAAGCGCTTGTCCCGCAGGTACCTGTACGCCACGCAGCAAGGGGCGCCTTGTCGGGCGCCCCTTGCTGGTAGAGCGGCTTTACGCCGGTTTCGTTACTGCAGCAGCTTGGTCACTTCCTGCTGCATGCTGTTGGCCTGAGCCAGGGCAGCGATGCCGGTCTGGCTCAGAATCTCGTACTTGGACATGTTGGAGGTTGCCGACGCGTAGTCGGTGGCCTGCACCGCATTCTGCGCTGACTGCACATTCTCCTGCTGCGTGCTGAGCACCTGGCTGACAGCGTTCAGAGTGTTGATCTGCGCGCCGATGTAGCCGTCTTGCGCCGCCACGTCGGTAATGGCCGCGTTCAGACTTGTCAACGCGTTCTGGGCATCCGTCTGGTTGGACAGATCCGTAGAACTCAGACTCTGGCCGGCGGCATCGGTATAGCTGATTGTCGCCGTTCCGCTGGCCTGCTGGGCATCGGAGGAGAAACTCGCCGCGGTCTGGTTCGTGGTCGAGTCGCTTACCGTACCGGACAGGCCCATGTTATAAGCGCTGCCGGCCGTGTAACTCAGATTCGCGGCGGTCGGTGTGTCGGTAATGGTCTCCGACGCGGCGGTAATGTCGCCCGCAGCGCCGGCGGTGTTCGAGGTCAGCTCAATGCTGCCAAAGTTCTGGCCGCTGGTGGGCGCAACCCAGGTAGCGGTAACGCCGCTCGGGTAAGTGGACGAGGTGACGCCGCTGCCGTTGGTGGTCGTTCCGTTGATCTGGTTGATCATGTCCTGCACGGTCGATCCGGCTGCCACATTGATGGTCTGTGCGGCACTCGTGCCCACCTTGATGGTGAAGTCCCCGGAGACAGCATCATTCAGGCTGGCGTACGAACCCATGCTGATGCTGGAGTACGTTCCCTGCGTGGTGTCGACCAATGTGCTGGTTGCGGCAACGGTATTGCCGTTATTGGTGGAGGTGCTCACTGCGAGGCCGTCGGTGCTGGCCAGAGCCGTGAGACCAAGGCCGAGACTCCCTGTTCCCGTGGTCGTCTGCGAGTTGACGGCTGCCTGCAAGTCAGCCAGCGTGCTGCCGTTGACGGTGAAGATATTGTGGCCGCCTGAGGTAGCCAGGGATCCGCGTACCGCCGCCATCCGTTCCGCCGGAGCCGCCCAGAACGAAGGTCTCCGTAACGGCGCTGCCACTGGTGGGCGTGTTGGTCAGCACGACACTGCCGGTCAGCGTATCGGTGGTGTTGACGGTGCCGCTGGCCGGAGCCACGGTGACCGTGGAAGCCGTGCCAGCCGCCGCGACGGCGCCTGTCACGCTGCTGGTTGTGCTGGCGCCCTGCGCCACGGCCAGCGTGCCGCTCATCGAGATGGCAGCTGGGGTGCCACCTTCAACCACGGTGGACTGCAGGTTGATCCCGCCCGAGGCGCCATCCGTGGCGTCCAGATCGAGAGTGTCGCCGGTCAGCGCGACCTCGCCGTTGATAGCCGTCTTCAGATCGGCCACCGTGGTGCCGCCGGTGTAGACGATGTTGCCGCCACCAACCTTGGCCGCAACCCCGTCCAGCCCCGACGTGCCGTCCGTCGGCCCGTTGCCCATCACGAAGGTGTCGGCAATACCGTTGCTATTGGTAAGCACGATGCTGCCGGTCAGATTATCGCTGGAGCCGATCGTACCTGTAACTTCGCTCCCACCGGAATTCGTGACGGCCAGCAAGGCAGTCGCATATTCTCCGGCGCCGGCGACGGTGGGCGTGTAGAGACCCAGCGTAGCGTTGGCGTTGGTCAGTGAGCTGGAGCTGCTGGTCACATTGTCGCCCGCGGTATTCGAGGTCACTGTCAGACCGGCAGTGGTTACCGAAGCGGTGACCGACGTGCCCAACTGCCCGTTGATGGTGTCCGCCAGTCCTGCGAGTGTGTTGGCGCCGTCTGTGCCCAGGTTGGTCGAATTGTCCGTGTAATAGGTGTTTGCCGCGACGCCGCCTACCGCAGCGTTCGTGGCATTGTCGGTTCCGGCGCCCATGACGAAGGTAGTCGCCACGCCGTTGGTGTTTTGCAGCACGATGCTGCCGGTCATCGCGTCGGTTCCGACGTTGGCCTGGGCAACATCGAGCGAAGCGATATTGGTTGTCGCGCCTGCGGCCGTGCTCATGGCGGGCGTGGCGCCGGTGAGCGTGTTGGTGTACGTGCCGCCGCTTGCATCCAGGGACACCGTGTTTCCTGTCGCCCCGGTCAGCGTGAAGGCCGTGGTGCCGTCGGTGCCCGCGGCCACCGTGACTCCGAGTCCAAGGCTGCCGGAGCCGGAGGTCTTCTGGTTCGTAATCGCACTCTCAAGGTCGGAGAGCGAGTTGCCGTTGACGGTGAAGGTGGTGCCGCTCAATGTGCCCGTGTTGCTACCATCGGTTCCGCCCGAGCCACCCATGACGAAGGTCTCAGTAACTGCGCTACCGGTGGTGGGAGTATTTGTGACCACAAAGGTTCCGGAGAGCGAACTGTCGGCCGAAACCGAGCCGACGCCCACCGTAAGGGAGCCATCGACGGGCGTGACCGCCGCCGTGCCTGTCGCATCCGTGGTGCCGACGGAACTCAGCGCCGAGGTGCTGCTGCCCGACGTGCCCGTCGTGCTGGCAAAGGTCGGATTCAATGCGGAACCGGCCGTGGTGGTCACGCTCAACGCTCCGCCGGTGGACTTGGAGTCGGAAAGCGAGAGGCTCTGGGTGCCGTCGCTGTTGGTGATGACAGAGGCCGTAACGAGCGCGCTATTTACAAGCGTGTCGCCGCTGCCGGTGGAGTTGGCTGAAGCCGTGTTGATTGCGGTGGCCAATTGCTGAAGAGTCGTGACAGACGAGTCGATTGTGATGGCTGCAGCGGTTGTGCCGCCCACATCGACAGTGACCGTCTGGCCCTGCGTGAGAAGCTCGTTGGCGGTGGTTCCGCTGGCATTGAGAACGCCGCTGGTGCTCACCGAACTGGGATCGACGCCGGCAGACACCAAGCCTCCGCTGATCGCGATACCGGTCTCGGTTCCGCCGCCGGTCACGCCGGCCGCGGCCTGCGTGGTAAAGCTGGCCGTCAATCCGAGCCCGGAGTTATTGATCGCGCTCATCAGGCCGTTGGCGGTGTTGGCGTAGCTGGTGCCCGTGCCCACAGTAATCGCCGTTGTCGCCGTGCTGTCGGAGCCGTTGCCCTTCACCAGATAGTTGACGTTGATGGTCGTGGTGCCGCTGGAGTTCAGCGTGTCGGTGGCGGCGGCATTCGCGGTGCTGCTGGAGAGGTTGAGGAAGACGTTGTTCTGGCCGTTGCTGTATGCCATCGCGCCGCCGGTGTCGCCCACGTTGGACGAGGAGAGCGTGCGGATATTCAGAGCGTCGATCGATGAGCCGGCCGTCGAAGAGTCGCCCGTGTAGATGTTGGTATTGGATCCGAAGACCGTCTGCTGGTTATAAGTGGTGGTCGAGCCGATGTTGGAGATTTCCGACAGGATCGACTGATATTCCTGGTTGGCCGCCGTATCCTGTGAGGAGTTGAGGGTGCCGTTCGAGGCTTCGGTAGCCAGCGTCACGGCCCGGTTGAGCAGGCTTGTCACTTGCGAGAGAGCGCCATCGGCAACCTGGAGAAGACCCACGCCTTCCGTGGCATTGGTCACCGACTGGGTGAGAGCCGTCTGGTTGGCCTGCAGGCCGTCCACCAGTGAAAGACCGGCTGCGTCATCGGCGCCGGAGTTGATCTTCGACCCGGACGACAACTGCTGCAGCACGGTGTTCAGGCTGTTGCTCGTGTTATTCAGATTGTTCTCTGCGTAGACGGCGGAG
>CAWBHO010000099.1:0-24632 GCA_963788415.1 uncultured Acidobacteriaceae bacterium
TGGATTCGGCTCGAAAGGCTACTGAAAGAATCCACTTCCGAGAGCTTTTGTACTGGCACAAGTTTTAGCGACCCCTGAAAACGGCCCCTTCGACTTGTTTTGAAGGGGCGCAGCTTTAGCTGCGCCGTAGCAAGTCCTTTAAATTTGTCATCCCGAGGAGGCCTTTAGGCCGACGAGGGATCTGCTTTCGACTTTTTCAGCGGCCTGTTTTTCGTCGTGCCGATCAGCCCTTTATTTTTCTTCCTCAGCCGGCCAGCCGGCGGCACGATGCTCTGGCTGGCTCACCCCCAGAGGTAAATCACCCACCCGATATGCCGCTCGCCTCAGCCGGTCCCAAACCGCCTCCCACTCCGGAGCCTCATCCGGCGCATCCACGGCAATCCAGTCATAGCCACGCGAATCCAGATCGTGCAGCGTGAGATACAGTTGCGCCGCATATTCAGCGGCGTCAAGCGGCATCGCAACAATCTCTCGCACTTCCCTCTTCGGCGGCCGACGCCATTGCAGGTACGCTCCCGCGCCAGTCAGCGGCACATCGCCATCGCGCACCAGCAACAGCTCCGTCCGCGGACTGTAATGGCGCGGATGCATTCCCGGCGAAGGATGGGCTTCCGCCGGAGCATTCGCCAGCTGCGTAACCGGCCCAATCACGGCTTCGATCTGCTGGCGCGACACGCCGCCCGGGCGCAGCAAGACGGCAGCTCCATCGGCCAACGACAGCACAGTTGACTCGATGCCCACCGTACACGCGCCGCCATCGAGGATGTAATCCACGCGATCGCCCAGTCCCGCTCGTACATGTCGGCGGTCGTCGGCGAGAGCTGGGTGAAGCGATTGGCGCTGGGTGCGGCGATGGGAGTCTGTGCCGCCGTGATCAGCGCCAGTGCCGAAACGGCCAGTTGCCGCGCTTCGTTCGTTTACGTATTGCTCGCATCACGCTTCCGGCAATAGAATAGAAACGCCGACCCGCCTGATTCAAGTCCCGGCCGGGGTAAGGGCGATCAAACAGTGCTTTTCTCATGCCCATCCAAAACCTTTGACAAAGCGCGGCAGGCCACTTAGGCTTTTGGCGGGGAAACGTTTGCTCAGACCGATGCATGGTGCAGATGGAGCGAACAAGGCCGAACACTCGATGTGTGTTTGCCGACTTTGAAAGGGGATTCGGATGAAGACAGTCTCAAGAAGGCAGTTTATGAAGCAGTCGGGACTGGCGCTAGCTGCCGGTTCTGCCCTGGGCGGGTTCGCGCGGGCTCGCGCAGAGCGCGGCGCGCACAACCCGAGTCACCATCGATTCCGGGCGGCAGATCGCGGCCATCAATCCTCACCTTTTCGGATCGTTTCTCGAGCAGTTGGGGCGCGCGATCTACGAGGGCATTTCCGACCCCAAATCGAAGTTCGCCGACAGCAACGGATTCCGCACCGACGTGATGAAAGAAGTTCACGACCTGGGCGTGCCGATTGTGCGCTGGCCGAGGAGCGACTTCGTTTCCGGCTATCACTGGCTGGATCCCGTGGGAGGTCATGACGAGCATTTCGCGCCGCGTTCCGCGCTTCTACCGGGAACCGTAGTCCGGGATACACTCCGCGGCGCTTGTCCGAGACGCTGCAGCCCGCGCCCCCGTCGTTCTTGTCGCGCTTCTTGTCGCGCGCCGCCGTGACGGTAGCAATACGTGTTGTTGTGTCTGACCTCTTCGACTCATCGTATTGCTAATGGATGCCCACCTCGGGCCGCTTGAGCAGTTGCGCCCAGGTCAAGTCCGGCGGTCGCGGTCAGCTCGCCAAAACCCGCGGCGGACAACCTCTCGCGGATCAACCTTGCGCGTGGTGAGCAGCTTCTCAAGCGCGATCATTCTTGCTTGTTTGTGCTCATACTCCGCCCAGGCCGCATCATCAATCAGCCCCAGCCTGCGCCCGTACGGGGTCAGCCGCCGGTCGGCGTTGTCGATGCGCAGGTGCAGGCGGAATTCGGCCCGCGAGGTGAACATCCGGTAGGGTTCGTTGATCCCCTTGGAGATCAGGTCGTCGATCAGAACGCCGATGTAGCCCTCGCTCCGGTCCATGGTGAACGGCGGCTCGCCCTTGAGCCAGAGCGCCGCGTTGATGCCGGCCATGATGCCCTGGCCGGCGGCCTCTTCGTAGCCGCTTGTTCCGTTGATCTGCCCGGCCAGGTAAAGGCCCGTGAATGCTCTTCACGCGCAGCGTGCGGTCCAGTTCGGTCGCGTCCACGCTGTCGTACTCGATGGCATAGCCGGGACGGAGCATCTCCGCCTGATCGAGGCCCGGAATCGAGTGCACAATCTGCCACTGCACCTCCATCGGCAGCGAGGTGGACATTCCGTTGATGTAGACCTCGTGGGTGTGCAGCCCCTCCGGCTCCAGAAAAAACTGGTGCTGCGTCTTGTCGGGAAACTTGACGATCTTGTCCTCGATCGACGGGCAATAGCGCGGCCCGATGCCCTCGATCTGCCCCGAATACATCGCCGAGCGATGCACATTTTCGCGAATGATCCTGAGCGTCTCCGGCGTGGTGAAGGCGATGTGGCAGGAGATCTGCGGCTGCACGATTTTTTTGGTCCGGAAGCTGAAGGGCGTCGGCTCCGCGTCGCCGGGCTGCTCCTCGAAGGCCTCCCAGCGAATGGTCCGCCCGTCCAGCCGCGGCGGCGTGCCGGTCTTCAGCCGGCAGGTCCGCAGCCCCAGCGCGCGCAGCGCCTCGCCCAGCAGAACCGAGGCCGGCTCGCCGCTGCGCCCGGCGGGATACTTCTCCTCGCCGCAGTGAATCAGGCCGTTGAGAAATGTGCCGGTAGTAATGATGGTGGCCCCGGCCAGCAGGTGCCGTCCATCGCGCAGCTTGAGGCCGAGAACGCGACGACGGGCGGCGTCTCCCCGTTTCCCGCGTCCTTGTTCCCTGTTCTCTGCTCCCTGTTCCCTGTTTTCCGCTCCCTCGTCAATCACCAGATCCACGACCTCGGCCTGGCGGATGTGCAGCCCCGGCTGCGATTCCAGCACCTCGCGCATCTTCACGCGATAGAGCTGCTTGTCGCACTGCGCGCGCGGACTCCAGACGGCCGGGCCGCGCGAGGAATTCAGCAGCCGGAATTGAATGCCCACCGCGTCGGCCACCTCGCCCATGATGCCGCCCAGCGCGTCCACCTCGCGCACCAGGTGTCCCTTGGCCACGCCGCCGATGGCCGGATTGCAGCTCATCTGCGCAATCAGGTCCATGTTCATGGTGATGAGCGCCGTCTTCAGGCCCATGCGCGCCGCGGCCATCGCCGCCTCGCAGCCCGCGTGGCCCGCACCCACCACGGCCACATCGTATTGTTCGGAAAATGCCATCCATTTCCATTCTACGGATTCCGCGTCTGAACGGTTGCCGGCCTTGCGCTCGACCTGAAAGTGCCCGCGGCAAAAAGAAGGAACGCCATCCAGCGGAAGCGGATGATCAGCGCACCGTGCGACGCCTGAGGCAGATGCCAATCTGCATCCTCCCAGTAAGTGCCGCATCCAAACGGGCATGGAATATCGACTTTTGGGAGGCTCCGGCCTCAAAGTTCCCGCACTCAGTTTTGGCACCGGCACTTTCGGCGGTGGCAACGAATTTTTCCGGGCCTGGGGCGCAACAGACGTCGCCGAGGCCAGCCGGCTGATCGATATCTGCCTCGAAGCCGGCGTCAACCTGTTCGATACAGCCGACATCTACTCGGATGGCCGCTCCGAGGAGGTGCTGGGCAAGGCTCTCGAAGGCAAGCGCGACCGGGCGCTGATCTCCACCAAAACCACCTTCCGGCTGGGCGACGGACCGAACGACGTGGGCTCCTCGCGCTACCACCTGCGCCGTGCGCTCGAAGCCAGCCTGCGCCGGCTGGGCACCGACTATGTGGACATCTACCACCTGCACGGCTTCGACGCGCTGACCCCAATCGATGAGGTGCAGGATACCCTGAACAAATTCGTTCGCGAGGGCAAGGTGCGCTACATCGCGGCCTCGAACTTCTCCGGCTGGCATCTGATGAAATCCCTGGCCGTGGCCGAGCGCTACGGTTGGACGCGCTTTGTGGCTCACCAGGTCTATTACTCGCTCATCGGGCGCGAGTACGAGTGGGAGTTGATGCCGCTCGGGCTCAATCAGAAGGTGGGTGCGCTCGTCTGGAGTCCGCTGGGCTGGGGACGGCTGACGGGCAAGATTCGCCGTGGCCAGCCGCTGCCGGAGGTGAGCCGCCTGCACAAGACTGCCGACATGGGTCCGCAGGTGCCGGACGAGTACCTCTATACGGTTGTGGATGCGCTGGATGCGGTGGCCGCCGAGACCGGCAAAACCGTTCCCCAGGTGGCGCTGAACTGGCTCTTGCAGCGGCCCACGGTCTCATCGGTGATTGTGGGCGCCCGCAACGAGGCGCAACTGCGGCAGAACCTGGCCGCAGTGGGCTGGAACCTGACTGCGGAGCAGATTGCCAAGCTGGATAAGGCCAGCGAACGGCCGCCCATTTATCCGTATTGGCACCAGCGGCAGTTCACGGAGAGGAATCCGCTGCCCGTGTAAGACTCCATCGGGCAACGAACTGCTCAATAAAAGAGGTACTTGCGCCAGCGGTCGTCGCCGCGGCCTAACATGCGCATGATCTGGCGGCTGGTGTGCAGCGAGAAGGGACGCGGCTCGCGCAGCAGGACCATGTCGTCCAGCTCATGCAGCATCCGGTTGCCCTTGCGGCGGTTGCAGGCGTGGCAGCAGGCGACCAGGTTCTCCCACGTGGAGTTGCCGCCGCGGGAGCGGGGAATTACGTGGTCCAGCGTGAGGTTGCCGGGCGCCAGCACCTCGCCGCAATACTGGCAGGTGTTGCGGTCGCGCAAGAGGATGTTCTTGCGCGAGAGGGCGCGCGTCTGGTACGGAATGCGGCGATATTCGAGCAGCCGGATCACCGAGGGCATGGCCATGCGGCTTCTCTGGGCGTGCAGGGTCAGCCCGTGCTCCTCTTCGGTGCGGGCCACGCCCTTGAGCACCAGGACCAGTGCACGGCGCGCTCCGCAGATGTTGATTGGCTCATAGGATGCGTTCAGCACCAGCACCGGCATCTGCAGAATGTGGGCCGATTGAGCCGTGGCCTGCTCGCCGGCCAGCGCCGCAGCCCTGGCGATGGACTTCTGTTTGCGTGCGTGAATCATTGCTTTTCCCAGCGACATCCCTTTTCCCTCGCTAAAAAGGCGGTTGCTCGTGCGATGAAACCATGCTTTCCTGTTCATAAGATGCGGCGGGCAGGCTGCCTGCTTCGCCGTCGTGCAACTCCCCATCAAAATAAGCCGAATTCTTGCGGCGGCCGTCGCGCACGCGGCCCGCTCTGGCCAGCGTGGCCACCCACACCGAGGCGGCGCCGGCCTCGATAAGCGTCTGGGCCGAAGCCCGCGCCGTTGCTCCGGTCGTGTAGATGTCGTCGACGACCAGAATGTGCTTTCCGCAGACTGCGGCCGGATCGGAGACCGCGAAGGCTCCGCGCACGTTCATGCGGCGCTGGCGAGGCGTCAGGCCAGCCTGGCTGTCGGTGGCGCGGTGGCGCATCAGCGTGGTCGAGGCCAGCGTGAGCCGCCACGCGGGATGCGTCTTGTGCAGCTCGTCGAGCGCGGCGGCGGCCAGGGAGCGAGCCTGATTGAAGCCTCGCTGGGCGCGTTTCGAGCGATGCAGCGGCACGGGCACCACCAGCATTTCGGCCGGCGCCTCATCCGCCAACTCGGCAATGGCCTGAGCCAGCATCCGGCCCAGACCATGTGCCGCCGCGTGCAGCCGGTCGTACTTGAGCGCGTGGATGGCCGCCCTCATCCGCTCCAGGTAAGGCCCGTAAGCTACCGCGCGCTCAAACTGCGGCGGCGCCATCCGGCAGGCCCGGCACAATCTGGAACCCGGCGTGGCGTTTTCAAGAGCCGGCGTATCCAGCGAGTCGCCGCAGCGCGTGCACAGATCTCCGATCTGAACGGGAAACTCCGTCCAGCAAACTTGGCAGATGGGCACGGTGGATAGATGCGGCATGGGCGAGCCGCAAAGGACGCAGGAGGCGGGAAGAAGCGCACAACTCAAGCAGTCCACGGGACTTCGGAGGACACGCGCCACGGCGCGCCAACGGGAAGTCTCCAAGGTTGGAACGTCGAACGTCAGTGAACCGGAGTCCCTGCGGAAGACGCACCTCACTCAGGAGCGGGCCATACGCAAGACCCGCCGCCTTGCCGACAGTATACCCGCAAGTCAGCCGGGGATTCTATGAGTTTTCGTGAATTGACGTGGGGGCGCGCCGCCGACACTGGGCGAGACTGTGCCTTGCCTTCTTCAGACTGCTCCAAGTCGAGGTAAATGCAACGACGGCGCCAAGTCTCTGACCGCATCGATTCGCTGCTCGATTTTTTCTATCCAAGATCCCAGAAACGGTACCTGGAGAGCCCACAGTTTGTTCACGCTTGAACGACAAAAGGCTCTAAAAAACGCCGGCGAGAAAGTGCTCCGCCAAGTGCGCCTTCCCGCTCCCCGCGCCGCAGGCCGCCAGCACCGCCGGCGAAAGAGTCATCACCGGACATTGCGCGTGGGCCAGCACCTTGTACACCACCCCGCGGCGTGTGACAGCTGCAAAAGCCGATGCGCCCTGCGCTCCCAGCACGATCAGATCGGCCTGCTGCGCCTTGCTCTGGTAGATCAGTTCCTCGGCCGGTTCCCCGGGCATCACAATCGCCTGCGCGGCGATCACGCCCTGAAGTTCCGGCGAGACCAACGCGATCAACTCCGCCTCAATCTGATCGATGGATCGTCCGGCAAGAACGTTGTCACGCTCCTGGGGCCGGATCACATGCTGCAGAATCAGCCGCGCGTTGTGGCGCACCGCCAGTTCCGCGGCAAAGTTGACCACCTGAGCGCAGGATTCGCGCAGGCTCACACCACACAGGATCGTGCGGGTGGCAAAGTTGCGGTACGTGCCGTCCACCACCTCCGGACCGACGATCAGAACCGGGACCAGGGCGGTGCGCAGCACTGCCTCGGCCACCGAGCCCACCAGCAGCTTGCCGATGGGGCCGGGAGAGTGGGTTCCCATGATGATGCGGTCGATCTTGCGCTCGCGCAGCAGATTGAGAACTTCGTCGGAAACCAGCCCCGAGCGCACCGCGATTTCACAGCCCACGCCCGCCGCCCGCACGCGCTCGGCCAGTGGCTGCAATAGCTCAATTTCAGCGCGCTCCGCGGCGGCGCTATCGTAGTAGCGGATACTCGAAGTCTCCGACGCGGCCACCACCAGCGCGTCATAGACGTGAAACAGAATCAGCTCCGCGCCAAACTCAACAGCCTGCGCCAGAGCAAAGGAAAATGTCTTTTCATTGAAGGGCAATTCCGTGGCGAAAAGGATCGTGGAGGGCTTGCTCCAACCTGGTCTGAACAGTGCGTCCATGGCAACCTCCTGAAAGCGCGGCTTTCGGCTGGGTGACCCGCCACCAAAATCCGGTTTCGGCCGACCGAGGACCATGCGGGCCAAATCACTCCGGAAGAGCTGCGCTTACGGCTTCCGGTGGCCCGAAACCCCTGCTTCTGCCCTCAAAAGCGCAGAGAACAGCTGATCGCCCAGCGACGACCGAATAGTGCGCTCTTTCCAAGATTTTGTCCAGCGGAAGAGGTTTGAGACCGCCGAAACTGCCAAATGAAGTGATCCCAATCACAGCGGACAGGGCGCTACGAATGGTGTTATGAAGCAGAATCGTGGTGCTCCGAAGCTGTTTTTCTATTCAAGGGGCTCTGCCGGGAGATCGTAAGATGTTCTCCTCCACTGTTTTCATCTTCACTGGCAGAGTCCCCGCTTCTCTCGAATGGCTTAAAATCAGCTCAATCCCCAAGGCGGGCCGGTTCGAGGCCAGCCAGACCCGATTCTGCTGGAGGTCTTATGGAACCGATGCGCAATATTCCCGCCCGCGGCGGATTGAATTTCGACGAAACCCCTTTTCTGGCGATCTGGGAGGTCACCCAGTCCTGTGATCTGGCCTGCAAGCACTGCCGCGCCGCCGCCCAACCGCTGGCCCACCCCGATGAGCTGACCAACGCCGAAGGCAAGGCGCTGATCGACCAGATCGCGGAGATGGGCGTGCCCATCTTCGTTTTTACCGGCGGCGATCCGATCAAGCGCAAGGATGTCTACGAACTCATTCGCTATGCCGCCGACAAGGGCGTCCACGTGGCGCTGACCCCCTCGGCCACGCCGCTGCTCACCCGCGAGGCGATCTTCAAGCTCAAGGAGGCCGGCCTGGTCCGGCTCGGCATCTCGCTGGACGGCTCGACGCCCGAGATTCACGACACTTTCCGCGGCCTTCCCGGCGCCTATGCGCGGACCATCCAGGCCATCGAGTGGGCCAACGAGGCGGGCATTCCGATCCAGGTGCACACCACCATCAGCCGCCACAACGCGCACGATCTGGACAACCTGTGCGCCCTGTTCGAGAAGCTGGCCATCGTCATGTGGAATGTCTTCTTCCTGGTCCCCGTAGGGCGCGGCCAGCTGGACGACCTGCTTTCCGGCGAGGAGTTCGAGCAGGTCTTCGGCAAGATCTACGAGCTTTCGCACCGCGTGAACTTCCAGATCAAGACCACCGAGGCGATGCACTATCGCCGCTACCTGCTGCAGCACAACCTGGAAGAGCGCAAGATGGGACACGGAAGCGGCCATCCGGGCAGCATCCACGCCGGCGGCAGCGGTTGCCTACGAGCCGGGCGCGCCCACCGCCGACGCCAAAACCCGCACCGCGAGCTGGGCCACGCGCCGCGTGAACGACGGCAAGGGATTCCTGTTCGTCTCCCACGTGGGCAACGTCTACCCCAGCGGATTTCTGCCCATCCACGCCGGCAACGTCCGCGAGACCCCGCTCGGCGAGATCTACCGCAACGCGCCTATTTTCAAGTCGCTGCGCGACACCAGCAAGCTCGAAGGCAAGTGCGGGGCATGCGAGTACAAGGAGATCTGCGGCGGCTCGCGCGCCCGCGCCTACGCCGTCACCGGCGACCCGCTGGCCCAGGAACCCTGCTGCATCTACCAGCCCAAGACACTGGGACGCGCAGTTGGAGAGCGAGGCCGAGGCCTTCCGGACGGCGGAGCCATCGGGAACCCTGGCTCACACTGTAGGCTCTGGGATTGAGGGACAAAGCGATTTCACGGCGACAGAAAGGGCTTCTGAATCCGCCTCCCGCGCGGCGAGGTTCGGTGCGCAGGAAGCCCGTCCCTTTCTGAATTTGCATCGATGAGCGGCGGCGGCAGAAGAAGCAGACTAGAATGGAAGCAGGGGCGCATCCCCGCAGAGAATCGAGCAGACGGCCATGTATGAAGTTACCGTGGAGGCAGGTTTCTCCTCCGGACACTACCTCCGCAACTACAAGGGCAAGTGCGAGAACCCGCACGGGCACAACTACAAGATCCGCATCACGCTGGCCGGGACCGAGCTGGACCCCGCCGGCCTGCTGCTGGACTTCAAGCTGCTCAAGCAGGTGCTGCGCCCGGTGATCGAGCGCATCGACCACCAAATGCTCAACGACCTGGAGCCCTTTATCGAGCTGAACCCCTCCGCCGAGAATTTGGCCAAGTATTTCTACGACCAGATCAGCGAGCATCTCGCCGCTTTGACCCAGGGCCGCGTGCGCGTGAAGGACGCGACGATCTGGGAGACGGATACCTGCACGGCTACTTATTACGAGTAGGCGCGGCGATCTCCTCCTGGCGCAGGCCGAAATTGCCGGACAGATGAAAAGTCCTTGCCGGCGTCCTCTGTGCCGCGTGGCGCCCTCACAAGCCGCGTCTCTGGCTGCGGCGCAGACCAGGGAATTAAAAAATGAGGATCTTCAGGCCTTTATGCCTGCTGTCACGTGAATTCCCCCGATCTGCTTCCCTGCACTGCAATCCACTCAAAGAATTGTTGATTTTGTTCGGAATTTCTCTCTGGCGCCAGGCCGGTAGTTGCGTTTTTTGGGGCGCGTCATCCTGTATGATCATTTCGTCCTTCCCCTGACCTGGATTTGGGTTCACAATTCTGGTGAAATGAGGAACTTATGGCGGACTGGAATATCGCTTACAACTGGATGATGGACAACGAAGACGCCCTGCGGACTTTTGAGCGAATCCCGGACGCGCCTGCGGGGGCGTTTGCCATTGGCGGCATCAATTCAGTCACCTGGCCGGAGGTCTTTGCAGCCGTTGCGGCGCTTCCCCAGGAGAAACGCGAGCCATTCATCCGGCAGTTCCTTGAGAGCCACTTCTGGAATATGTGGTATGAGCAGTTGGACTCCGATGAAGTCTCCAAGCGGGTCTTCGATTTCGCGGTGAATGGCGGCAGTTGCACCTCGGTGTCCTGTTTGCAGAAGGCTCTGAACCACCTGAGCTCCCCCGACCAGGCACTGCTGGTGGACGACGGCGGCTGGGGCCCGATCACGCTGGACGCCGCCAATCGAGCTGATCCGGTGGCGCTGGTGGAGGCCTTCAAGGCCCAGCGAATCGCTCATTACCAGGCCATCGCGGCCGCCGACCCCGGCAGGAGAAGATTCCTCGCCGCATCGCTGGCGCGCGCCGAGAAGTAATCCGCAACCGCCTCGCTTTCCGTCCGGCAGCGGTTAAACTGGAAGAGGGCCGGCAAGGCAGTCGAACAGCCTGGGTTGCAAGGCCGTCTTTGGTGGGACGCGACTTTCTTCGTGCCGCAAGCGCTGCATAATCAATGGGCTTGAGTCCCTGGTGGATTGGGAGTCAGAAATCGAGAACTTCCATCGCAGGTTGCCGAGAGAAGCCCGGACAAGGTTCAAATGCATCTCAATTTTGATTTTTCCGCGCGCCAGATTCTGTGGACGCTGACTTTTGCCGCGCAGTTGGTCTTGCTTGTGGTTCTGCTGGGCCGCAACCGCGCACAGCGCTTCCCGTGGTTCACCACCGGCATCGTGCTGTTTGCCCTGCGGCTGATGGCCGAGGTTCTGCTTTCGGGCAGGATCGCAATGGTCAATCTGCAGGAGATTCTCCTTGTATTGAACGACTTGACGGCAGTTGTGGGCCTGCTGGTGCTGGTGGAAGTGGCGCGGCGAGGCTTCGCCGGAGCCGGACGCCTGACCTGGATCAACGGCGGCATGGGCCTGGTGGTCGCCTCCGGCCTGCTGCTCCTGCTGTGGGGGCCGTGGCCGGCGTGGCAGACTCTGGCCCCGGATTCGCTGCTGGGAAGGCTGCGGCTGATGCAATGGGCCGCGCAGAAAGTCGATGCATTCGGGGACCTGTTGGCGATCGGGCTGGGAGTGCTGATGGTGGCGTTTGGCAGCCGGTTCAAGGCCGGATGGCGGAGCCACGCGCAGATGATCGTCCTTGGGCTCTCGGCCGTGGGCATCGTCTGGCTTACGCTTCAGAAAGTCTGGCAGAACATCTCGCAGACCATGCATCCCCACACGCAGCAGGAGTATCAGCACGTCATCAGCCTGGGCAGCGCACTGATGCGCGTCAACGACATCACCTACCTGGTCGCGCTTCTGTGGTGGATTGCGTGGCTATGGATGGACGAGCCGGGCGCCGCCGGTGAGACTCTGGATGCCGCCTCGGCGAAGGACGCCTCCCCCAGGACCGCGACGGACTAGGAAGAGTTCCGGCCCGAAGACGAGAGCGCTTGCGGGGAAGTTGCTCCGCGAGCCGGTTGTTCGGCAGCACCTTAAATGTGGCAGCTGGCCTGGCCGCGCTTCTCCAGGTACCTCTGGTGGTACTCCTCGGCGCGCCAGAACGTCTGCGCCGGTTCAACCTTGGTCACAATCCGCTTGGGCTTGAAGCGGCCCTCGGCGCGTCAGCTGCTCAATCTTGGCCGCCGCCTGCGCCTGCTGCTCGGCCGAGTGGTAGAAGATGGCCGAGCGGTACTGCGTGCCCCAGTCCGGGCCCTGGCGATTGAGCGTGGTGGGGTCGTGCAGGGTAAAGAAAGCGTCCAGGAGCTGCTCGTAGCTGATGTTGCGGGGTCGAAGTCGAGCTCCACCACTTCCGCGTGGCCGGTCCGGTCCGTGCAGACGTCCTTGTAGCTGGGCCGCTCCAGTGCGCCGCCCTCATAGCCTACTGCCGTGGCCGTTACGCCCGGGATGGCCGGCAAAGGCCGCCTCGACGCCCCAAAAACAGCCTGCTCCAAATGTTGCTTTTTCCATGCTCATGCCTCTATCAGATGCGCAAGACGGGCCCGGGGTGGCAGTTTTTACAGAAATTTCACCGACGCATATCGAGTCAGCCGCCTTGACCCGCGCGTTGACTCCTTTACGGACGGTTGTTAGTCTACACATGAACTGTTTGGACCTGCTCACAGGGCAGGTAGCAATTTGCAGCACGAGTGCAGATTCTTTCATCCTGCGAACGGCCCGGCCTTGGTGTGTCCGTCGTTTCCCGGCATGGATGGTGTAAGGAAATCTGTCCCGCCCAGCCGGGCAATGCGGAGCTATGCGCGGAAATTGAGGCGGCGGCTACCCGAGCAGGATTCCCCGCACAGCCCAATGCATTCGCTGACTCCGCGCAGGCGGATCTGATCTGCCCGATTTCATGGAGCGCCCGTCGAATGCCTGAGAAGAGGAATCAACTTGACCGAACCGAATGAAACTCAAGCCGGCCAACCCGATGGCTGGTCTGCGGAAGGAGGCCGCTTCTCCGATCCCGGTGATCAGGTATCTCTGCGGGAGATCGCCCTCGTTCCCTGGAAGCGGAAAGGCGTCGTCGCCGCCTGCGTGACCGTCTGCGTCTTGCTGGCGATCCTCGCTTGTGTTCTGATGCACCCGAAATATAGAGCCACCGCGCTCATCGAACTCAATGAAAGCCAGGGCACCGGGGCCGAGGCGCTCTCTTCCATTGCCTCGATCGACACAGGGGATCCGGACGCGCTGAAAATCAAGATCGATACCGAAAGAGCGGTCATCAAGGACGAATCGATTGCCTTGGCCGTGATGGGCAAAATGGGGATGCTCCGGCTCGCGAATCCCGACCGGTTCAGCAAGCAGGAAGGGCCTGAAGTGAGCGCGGAAGCGCTTCCCGCGGCTCGACGGGAAGCGCTGGTAAGCGCCTTCGATGGTCGTTTGAAGGTTGAGGAAGTGGGCAGTTCGCGCCTCATCGCCATTACGTACACAAGCACGGATCCGGTGCTGGCCGCAAAGACCGCCAATGAGGTCGTCGCCGAGTACAAATCCTATCTGCTCAGCTCGAATTTCAACTCCTCCAGGGACGTGTCGCAATGGCTTTCGGCCCAATTGGGCGACCTTTCCACCCAGGTGACCAAATCCCAGCAGGCTGTGGCGGATTTCGAGCGCACTCATAATCTGTCTTCCGCGATGCTGGGCCTGGCCACTCTTGGAGGCGAGTCTGTATCTTCCTCCGGAGTTGGCGGCGGCGGAGGTGGTGGTGGAGGGGTGCGCATCCCGGAACTGGACCGCCTGACGACGCTGAACGATGAAGTGACCCAGGCGGAGGCGGTTCGTCTGGCCGACGAGGCCATCTATCGCCTGACAGCAACGGAGAATCCTGACCTGATCTCCTCGCTCGGCTCCAGCTCTCTTCCGGGCATTTCGAACTCGTCGGTCTTGTCGCAGGGCAGCGGACTGGGAATCCTCAATTCGCTGCGTGAGCAGGAGTCGGAGGCGCGAGTGGCCTATGCCAGCGCGCAGACCAAATATGGCGCCAAGAATCCTCATCTCACCGACCTTGCCAATCAATTGAAGTCGCTCCACGATCAGATTCAGAGCGAGATCGGAAAGATCAAGCAGCGGGCCAAGAACGATCTTGTGCTGGCCGAGCAAAACGAACAGGCGCTGCGTTCTGCCTTCGAGGCGCAAAAGCTGGTGACCAGCAAGATGAACGACGATGTCGTGCAACTAGGGGTGCTGATGGCGCAGGCGCGCTCCAGCCGCGACCTCTACGACATTCTGTACGCCAGGCTGCAGGAGGCCAACATCGACGCGGGCAACAGCGCGACCAATGTGACCGTCGCCGATCCGGCGCGTCCTCCGGGCATACCTTATCTGCCGCAGCCCCTGTTATTCATCGTTCTCGGTCTTTTTGGCGGTCTTGTGCTGGGCGTCGGCCTGGCCTATCTTCTGGAAAGCCAGGACGACACGCTTGCCGACAGCTTCCAGGTGGAGTCGGTCTCGAACCTTCCGGTGCTGGGTCTGATTCCCTTTCACCGCATGGAAGCAAGCCGCGGGAAGGCGCGTTGGCCGCCGAATCAAGCTCTTTTCTGGTGGCTCCGGAGAGCGCCACGGCGGAATCTCTGCGCAGCCTGCGTTCGGGGCTGACTCTGTCCGGCGTGGGGCGAAAGCTCAAGATCCTGTCCATTACCAGCGCCCTGCCCGGAGAGGGAAAGTCCTAACTTGTCTATAATCTGGGGCTCGCTTTTGCCGCCTCCGGCCTGAAGGTGCTCATCATCGACGCCGATCTTCGCCGCCCCCGCCAGCATGCCCTCTTCCGCGTGCCGCGCGAGGACGGCCTGGCCGATGTTCTGGCTGGCATGAAATCGTTCGACGATGCTCTGGCCCTCATCCGGTGGAGCCGAATCTGACCCTGTTGTCAGCCGGCCGACAATCCCCTCTCGCCTCGGAGGTTTTGGGAGCGGGCGACATCGGCCCCCTCTTTGAAGCCGCACGGGAGAGATTCAACCTGGTGCTCGTGGACACCCCGCCGGTCTTGCCGGTCGCCGACGCAATCATCATCGGAACTCAGTGCGATGGAACCATCGGCGTGCTGCGCGCCGGGCGAACTTCGCTCAAAGCACTGCGCCGCTTTGTCCAGAACCTTGCCCGCAACCGCGTTCATATTCTCGGCATCGTCATTGAAGCGGTCGATATGTCTGCAACCGAATACCGGAGTGTTTATGGCTACAATGTACAGAGTTATTATGGCGAGAAGTAACTTCTCCGTCCGCCGCTGTCTTCCATTTCTGCTCTGTGTTGCGTTGCAACCGGCGTTCGTGGCCGTGCCTGCAAGCGCGCAGGCGATGACGGGCAAGACAACCTCGCAGACAACGACTCTCGGCTCCGGATCGGCTTCCTCGCTCGGCAAGGGCGGCTCCGAGGCTCAGGGCCCGGTTCTCATTCCCAAGGACTTCTCCGAGCTCCGCATCGAGCCGGGAGACTTGCTCAGTGTCAATGTCTACGACAATCCCGATCTCACCAATTCGTATCGCGTGGACCCTGAGGGAAATTTGATGATACCCCTGTGCGGCAAGGTCAATGTCCGGGGGTTGAGTTTGCCCGAGGCAGCCGAGCGCATCACGGCCGCCTTGAAGGACAGACAAATCCTGCTGGAGCCGCAAGTCAATGTCGATATTCAGCAGTATGCTCGTCAATACGTGACAGTGTCCGGCGAAGTCGCAAGCCCTGGGCGGGTAGAACTGATCGCACCCACGCCTCTGAGTGAAATTCTTGTCGAAGCCGGAGGCGCGACACCTTTGGCGGGCGCCCATATCGAAATCCGTCACGGAGACAGCGACGCCGCACCGCGGCAGGAGGTTCCCTACTCAGCCACCCAGGCCAATCCGCAGTTGGCCACCGTGCTGGTGCGTCCCGGCGATTCGGTCATCGTTCCGCGCGCCGGCATCGTCTATGTTCTGGGCGCGGTGAACCGGCCCGGCGGCTACGTGATGCAGGAAGATGGCGGCCTCAACGTCGCCCAGGCGCTGGCGCTCGCCGGAGGAACCCTTTTGCAGGCCCGCACCAACGGCCTGCGCGTCATTCGCCGCAATCCGGATGGAACCGTGCTGGATTTTCCCCTTTCCTATGATGGCATTGCCAAGGGAACCCAGACGCCGCTCGCGCTGCGGGCGCAGGACATCGTTTATGTGCCCATGAGCAAGCTCAAGGCTACATTTTCTTCCGCGCAAGGGCTTATCGGGACCACCGCCTCCGCGACCATCTATGCAGTTCACTAGCTCTGGAGCTGTTGGGGCTTCTGCCCAAGGGAATGCCTCGGACCTTCACTCTGGAACCTGGAAGCGACAGCGGTCGGGGTCGAAATCGCGCGGCCGCCTGCCAGTCGCCGTAACTTGCGAGCTGAAGTTATCCCCATCCCGCTCCGCGTGCTTGCTCCGTGGCCGCGAGTCTGCACCCGGAACGGCGCAATTTGAATCTGGCGCGGCAGCGAAGATGAGCAATCTTCGGCGCTCATGCGGCCTGCAAGCCCTCCTGCGCGCTGAGCGGCGGCCGCAATCGGCGCGGTGTCGCGCTTGCGATCTAAGAGCAGTTACTTCGGGAGCAGGATGAGCGCCAAAGCCACACTCTGGAAGCGAATTCGCGACGGCCTGCTGCGGCGCATACTGGGCCGCGAAACCTGGGCGCTGACCGATCAGGCGGTCGTCAGCGCCACCAACTTCCTCACCAACGTGATGCTGCTCCGCTTCATGGGGCTGCGCGAGTTTGGCGTCTTCATCCTGGCCTGGATGTCGGTCCAGTTTGTCAACAGCCTGCAGAACCGCCCTCATCGTCGCGCCCATGATGAGCGTCGGCCCCAAGCAGGAGGAAAAAGACAGGCCCTTTTACTTTGGCGCAGTGGTCTTGCAGGAACTGGCTCTGGTCGCCTGCTGCTTTGTTCTCGTCTTCGTCGCGTTGAGGCTTCTCCGCCGTCTTCTTTCCCGGGCAGAAACCTGCAACACCTCGCGCTTCCGCTGGCGGTCTCCGCATTTGCCTATCAGATGCAGGATTTTCTCCGGCGCTACTTTTTCGCCACCCGCCAGAGCCGCCGCGCTTTTGCCGATGACGCTCTCAGCTACCTTACCCAGCTGCCTGTTTTATTTCTGCTCCATCGCGCTGGACATCTGTCCAGCGCCACCGCGCTTTGGGTGATGGCCGGGAACCTCGATTCTCGGCGCTCGTCCCCGGATGGCTCTGGATGGAGCCGATCGAATTCCATTGGGAACAGATCAAGCCCATCGCAAAGCGCCACTGGAGATTCTCCCGCTGGCTTACCGGCGCGTCGCTGTTGCAATGGACTTCCGGCAATCTTTTCATCCTCGCCGCCCCGCTCTATTACGGCGCCGCGGCGGCCGGTGTGCTGAAGGCTTCGCAGAACTTGATGGGGGCCACCCACATCTGGTTTCAGGGTCTGGACAACGTCGTTCCTGTCGAGTCGGCGCGCCGGCTTCGCGAGGGCGGCGTGCATTCCATGCTGGCCTACACCCGGTCCATCCTGCTGAAGTGGGGCGGGCTCACCCTTCTTTTTGCAACGGTCATGGCGGCGGCTCCGGGCCTCTGGCTGCGCTTGGTCTACGGCCCCGAGATGGCTCAATACGGTTACATTCTGCGGCTTTACGCCCTGCTTTACGTCATCATCTTTGTCGGCGGCCCGCTGCGTGCCGCCTTGCAGGCCCTGGAGTTCACGATCCCCATTTTCTGGTCTTACCTGGCCATGACGGCCTTCGCTTTTGCCTTCGCGGTGCCGATGGCCAAGTGGCTGGGGTTGAACGGAACCATGCTCGGCCTGCTCGGTGCGCAGCTTCTGTTTCAAAGCATCGTCGGCGTCTCGCTGCTCTTGAGAGCCCGTCGCAACGCAAGCGAATCTGGTTGCGTGCGATAATTTTTCATCGTATGAAAGAGGGGTTTATCTTTGCGAAGTGATGAGAGTAAGGAAACTTGCTCTGAAAAAAGTGCCAGCCAGCCGGAGAAAACCGCCCTCGCCAGACACATCGAATCGGAAGACCGCGCAGCAAATCCCGGCTTCAGAGCCGAGTGGTGGACGCCGCGGCTCGTCTGGCCTCTTATCGCGGCAATCGCCGTTCGCCTGGCGCTGCTGGCTGTCACGATGGTTCGATTCGGCAGCAGCGCCCTGGTTTATGCCGACACCACGAGTTATCTCGAGCCTGGGCGAAATCTGTTGTTGCATGGACGCTTCTTCGCCGATGGCGTTCCCGATCTGGTGCGCACGCCGGGCTATCCTCTCTTTCTAGCCATCACCAGCCTTCTCGGCCTGCCCGCGGCGGCTGTGGGGAACGTGATTCTCTCGGTCTTCTGCGTATTTCTTGTTTGGAAGCTTGGGCGGGTTGTCTCCGGGGATGACCGAATTGCGCTCGGCGCAGCCTGGATCTTCGCTTTCGAGCCTGTATCGCTCATTTATTCTTATGCCCTCATGTCGGACACCCTCTTCATCGCGCTGCTTCTGCTCAGCATGGAGCGTCTTGCCGTATTCCTGCGCGGACGCCGCCTGCGTTTTCTGGTGGCGGCGGGACTGTGGCTTGCAGCGGCAACCTTTACACGTCCAATCACTCTTTACCTGCCGGTTGCGCTGGCTGTGGGATTGTTCCTGGTTCTGGCCCGCGTGCCGGGGTTGCGCTGGAAAGCTCCCGCCGTGCTGCTGGTAAGTGTGTTGCCATGGCTGGCCGCCTGGCAGTTTCGTAATGATATTGAGACCGGTTATAGCGGGTTTTCCAGTGCCGGAGAAATCAACCTCTACTTCCAAGGCGCGTCCGGCGTGACGGCCCGCGTGGAGCATCGCCCCTTCCTCGACGTGCGCCGGGAGACAGGATATATCGACTTCAACGATAACAGCGGGCAAGATTACCTTTACCCGCCGTACCTTGCACTGCATCCCGACCAGGCCGCATGGAACCAGGGTCAGCGTCTGGCCTTTATGCATACTCAGGCGGTTGGTATCATTCGCGCTCACTTCGGGGTTTACCTGCGCTCATGCCTCACGTCCATTCTCAGAACGGTATTCATTCCCGGCGAAGGATATTTCGATCAACTTCTATATCCCGGTAACTCCACTCGTGCTGCGGGCGTGGCATTCAAGGACCAGCGCCGCTGGAGCATCCTGCCCAGCACGCAGGGTCATCGGGAAGAGATCGAGCGGGCCGTCTTTGCGGCCGGACTGCTGGGAGTGTACCTGCTGGCCCTCAGGGGAGTTATTCGCGGAGGTATGCAGAAAGCGCAATTATGGATGCTGCTGGGGATTCTGCTTTACTTCCTTTGCGTGACAGCAGCAGGAGAAGAGCCAGGCGGAAATGCGCGTTTTCGATTACCGCTCATGCCGATTGCATGCCTTCTTGCGGCTGCGGGTTATCCGCGCAAGAAGATCATCGCGGAAACGTAATCCGCGGACACCTATCCCGGAGAATGCTGAACTCCGCGGCTGCCGAATTCCAGATCGAGCGTGCCACAATTAAATCCCGCCCCGCGGCCTTCTCATGCGGCGAAATGGAGACAAAGAAGATGAAGAGCTTTTCAGGCGACAAAGATTTTGAACTTTCGGACATCCGGGTCGCCGCAGTATTGGTCTTTGTAATCCTGAGTCTCGCTGTGTTTTTTCTTCGCGCATTCAGCGTTTGGCACGATGGCGATCTGTTCATCACCGGCAGCGCCGCCTCGGTAATCTATCCCGTCTGGAAGTCGATTCACCACCTTCCAGTCTATGCGTGGCCACTCTCGTATCCCTTTTCCCTGGCGATGTACAACTATCTCTTCTACTCGGTCTACGGCTTCATTCTGCGTATTGCGGGGGTTGGAGGCGCCGGCATTCTGATCTGGGGAAGTTTGTTAACGCCGGTCTTCGCCCTGACAGGCGCGCTCGCCCAGTGGAAACTCGTCAAAGCCCATCTGCATTTGCGCGGCCTGGGCAGCGCTCTGTCACTCTGCTTCGCGCTGGGTCTCTGGTTCTGTACTTCGATCGTCCGCACCTATGCGCTCAGCATTCGGCCCGACATGGCAGCCGTCGCCATGGTGATGGTCGCCCTTTGCCTGGCCGTGCGGAAGCCGCGCTTCGGCTTCGCGCTGGCGGGCGTGTTCTTCTATTTTGCATGGGCGTTCAAGCAGTCCGCGGTTCTGTCGCTGGTGGGCGTCTGTTTGTTTCTCCTGCTCAGCAAGCGGTGGCGCGATCTTTCAGTGCTGGCCGCCGTATTCGCAGTGTTGACCGCCGCAACGCTTTTGTTCGGAACCGCCCCGTACCGGTACGACATCCTGGTCGCTCCACGGATCATGTCGGTTTTCAGCTTTCCATGGGCGCTCATGATCGTGCCCAAGACCCTGATCGCCAACGCGTACTGGGTTCTGGGGCCGGCTGCACTGCTGCTTGCGGCCGGTGCGCGCCGGGCCGATCCCGCCGTCCGTCTGCTCAGCGCCGCTTTTGCCGTCGCGCTGGCCGCCGGGCTGATGGGAATGACAAGAATCGGCGCCTGGGATCATTACCTGCTTGAAGCCTTCGCCACCGGCTCCACGCTGCTGCAGATTGCCGTCTTTTGCGCGCCCGGATGGCTGGTGAACGCCCTCCTGCTGTTCGCCTGCTTGCAACCTGCGGTACAGGTCGCGACCGTTCCCAGCGGAGATCACTCGCACCTGTTCGGAACGGTGGGAATCGCGACCCCGGACGAATACGCCCGCGCCGTGGCGGTGCGCGACCGTCTGGCGGGGATGAGAAAGCCGATCTTCGCCACCGATTCCGTCTTTTCGCTCCCCTGGTTCTCGAACGACAATCGCGCCCCCGCCCTGGTTCTCGATACCATCTTTCACGATGCCACGCGCGCCCGTTGCCAGGATGGATGCGTGGAAGCCATGCTCGAAAAAGGCGAAATTCCGACGGTCCTGCTGCCCAACGCGGCGGCTCCGGTTCCGCCGGGCGGCGTTTCGCAGCAATCCGGGGGGGCCGCGGGCATCAGCGGCGTGCTGGAGAAACTGCTGGGCGGAGGAGATCAAGGTTCGCTGCACCCCGGACCGCGTTCGGACGCAATCTACCGCAACAGCTTGAGTCCCGATTACAAGAAGGTTGGCGAGTATCCCTACGCGGGCGGAATGTGGACTCTTTACTCGCTCAGCCCGCGAACGACGGATGCCGGCTCCCAGGCTGGGCAGTCTTCGCCCGGAGCGCACTGATGCGGATCATTCACATCCTCAAGGGCAAGGCGAATCCCGAGACCCTCAATGGCGTCAACAAGGTCGTTCACTGGATGGCGACTTCGCAGACGCGCCAGGGGCACGAAGTGGAGGTCTGGGGGCTGGCCGAGTCGATGACCCCGCCTCCGCATCCGCGCGAGTATCGGTTGCGGCTCTTTCCGCTCACCCGGCTGCGCCTGACGCTGGGGCGCGAGATGAAGGATGCGCTGGCCCGCCTTGAACCGGGCGCATGGGTTCAATTCCATTCGGTTTTCATCCCCGAGTTTCCGGCAATTTCACGCCTTCTGAAGCGGCGCGGCATGGCCTACGGAGTGACGCCTCACAGCGGATATGCGGCCGGAGTGCTGGCCAGGAATCCCTGGAAGAAACGCGTCTACATCGCCCTCCGCGAAGCGGAATATTTGCGCCGCGCCGCATGGATTCAAGCCCTCGGCGCGAGTGAAATTGCGGATATTCTGCGCCTTGCGCCGCACTCTCGCGTAGTGCTCATCCCCAACGGTCAGGAACCTCTCGCTCTCCACCTGAGCGCAGAGCACGCCACGGCCGAGCGCCCCCTGATCGGCTATTGCGGCCGGCTTGCCACGCAACACAAGGGACTTGATTTTCTCCTCGGCGGCTTCGCGTCTTACAAGGCGCGGGGCGGAGCGGGCGAGTTATGGTTGATTGGGGAGGGCGAGGACCGCGCCCGGCTTGAAAGACAAGCGGCAGAGAACGGATCGGCGGCCTGGGCGCGATTTCTCGGCGCCCGGCACGGCGAGGAAAAATTCAATTTGATGGCCAGCATCGACGTCTTCGTCCACAGTTCCCGTTGGGAGGGCCTCCCGATGGCGTGCCTTGAGGCGGCGGCGATGGGTAAGCCTTTGCTGGTGAGCCGGGAAACGAATCTTGCCGAATACGTTGAACGAAGCGGCGCCGGCCTGGTACTGGACGAGACATCGGCGGCCGGCGTCGAGCGCGCGCTAGAGAGCGTTCAAAGGCTCTATGAGGGCGGCCAGCTTCAGGAAATGGGCGAGAAGGCCCGGTTGCTCGTCGAAACGGAATTCAGTTGGGAGAGAAATGCCCGCAGCTTTGTCGCCGCCATCAGAGCGGCAGTTCCTAACGTTTAACGAGTTTCTTGCGATCCTGTTTCTGGCGCTCGACCAGGGAGGGGTGCGCTTCTGCGTTTTGCGGAACTATGAAAACTTTCCCGCCGAAAACATTGGCGCCGATCTTGATTTTTTGATTGATCCATCCGATCTCGCGCGCGCCATGGGTGCACTGCGATCCGTATCCGGCATTCGGATCACTGGCTACTCCGAGCGATTCGCGGTGGCGCATACATTTGTGGAAGGCGTCTCCCAGGCTCCGGGAATGCGCGCGCTGCAAGTCGATTTTATTTGGCATTTGAATTGGAAGGGGCAAACTTATCTGCCGACAGAGACCATCCTGCAAGCAGCCGTTCCGCTTCAGGCCGGCAATTTGAAGTTTCTTGTGCCGTCTCCTGTTCATGAGGCGATTGAGTCCTTGTTGGCCAGTCTTCTGGTCGGCGGCTGGCTAAAGGAAAAATACTTTTCCAAGGCTCAACAGGCATTTGCAAACGACAGGCCGGGAGCGGTCTCCGCTTTGCAGCGGCAATTCGGATCGAAGCAGGCGGCGCGGCTGGTGGATGCGGTGATTGCTGGCGACCGCAAGAAGATCGTAGGCTGTGTAGGTCCGCTTCGCGCCTCCCTGATGCTGCGCAGTCTATCGCATCGTCCGATGAGCGGTTCATTGGCCACCGTCCTCTACTTTGCGCGGGAATTCGCGGTTCGCTTTTCGCCTCGGAATGTCGAAACCGTTTCCATCCTTGGTTTGGACGGCGGAGGCAAAACCATGCTTATCGAGAGCTTGGAACCTCTGCTTCGAGCCTCGGCAAAGGGAGTGCAGACGCGCATTTTCGAGCGGCGCTTTCCTGAAGCACGCAGTACTGTCTCCAGTGCGCAGGCGAAGGAAGGGTATTTCTCTTCCATGGCAAAGGCTCTCGCCTTGCTGTTGGACGAGTGGCTGAGTCAATTCACAGGGAAGAAGAATCTCACGCTTCGAATCTGCGGGAATTCTTGCCAGGACTTATTGATCGACCCGGCGGAATGCGGTTATAACGGTCCTGAGTGGCTTGCGCGCCTGGCCAGCAAGCTATCACCGTCTCCCGATCTCTGGATCCTCCTAGACCCGGCCATGGGGGCCGAAGGCGGGGAACTGACTGCGCAGGCCGCCCGGCAACTTGAAGCTTATCGTCTCTTTGTGAAGTCGAGAAAGCAGCACATCATCCTGAACGCGGCCAACCCGCCGGCAAGCCTGATGGAAGACGTCTACGCCGCGATCATCGATATGCTGGTTCAGCGCACGGACAACAAGTTTGGGAACCGCTTCTGAGGTCTTGACGCAGGCTATTCGCAAACAGTCCTCAAACTTTTCGATCAAAGGATGGCCTTCAACTGAAGATCGTGATTCTTGGCCCCGATGGCGCGGGTAAAAGCTCGGTCATCGCGGGACTGGCTGCAAAACTCGAGCAGGCGGGACGCTCCGTCAAGGTGCGCCACCTCAAGCCGCAGATTCTCATCCCGCGGCGAGGCGAGCCGGGTGCGATTGTCGTTGATCCTCACGGAAAGCCGGCGCGTTCCGCGCTGACTTCTGTTGCAAAGCTTTTGGTCTGGCTGATGGAAGAGTGGTGCGCGGCCATCTTTGAAGACCGGCGCAAGACCATGCTCATCTGCGACCGCTACTATCACGACCTGCTGATCGATCCGGTGCGCTATCGCTACGGGGGGCCGATGTGGGCGGCCCGGATGCTCGGTAAACTGATGCCAGGGGTGAGTTTGTGGATTCTGCTGGACGCTCCGGCTGAAATCCTGCAAAGCCGCAAGCAGGAAGTTTCGCTGGCGGAGACAGCGCGACAGCGCCAGGCCTACCTGGCCTTTGTTGGCAAGCAAGACAGACGTGTCATCGCAGACGCCTCGCAGCCGCTGGACCGGGTGATTGCCGAGGTAGAGCAGGCCGTGACGGCGCTGGATGGCTTCAAGGCGCTGGGGGAGAACCGATGAGGGTTTTGCTTTCAGCCTATGCATGCGAGCCGAATAGCAATAAATTTCATTGTTCTGTGAGCGTGCCTTCAACCGTTGGTGCTTGCTCTGCCCGCGCGAATTCAGCTTGCACTGCGGGAAGGCGTCTGCCGTTTGTGACTTCAGCTTGTGGACGGCGTTGTTGTAATCGAGGTCCAGCCGGATGTCCCTGTGAAGTGTGCCGCCGCGGATTTGCAATCATCCAGTCCTCTGATTATCATTTCAGATCTGCTCTTGATTGTGGGTTGGCAATCGCCATGTGGTCCTTCCCTCGGTTCGTCCGGTGAGGCCGTCGTCATGGCCACCGACAAATGATACGATTCCGCTGCGGCGTGGTTGTGCTCGGCAATTCCTTCATCCTATGGCTCTGGTGCCACAATCACTAATCTGATTCTGATGACCATATAAGAGTCATGATGGAAAAGCAATCATCACCATCTGGAAGCAAACACACTCACAGTTAATGATTCTGCTGGTGTTGGGCGACATGGAGAGAGAGAGAGAGAGAGAGAGAGAGAGAGGGCGAGCAGGGAGGGAGAGAGAGAGAGAGAGAGAGAGAGAGGGAGGGAGGAGGAGGAGGAGGAGGGAGGGAGGGAGGAGGGAGGGAGGGAGGGAGGGAGGGAGGGAGAAGAAGAAGAAGAAGAAGAAGAAGGAGGGAGAGAGGAGGGAGAGAGAGAGAGAGAGAGAGAGAGAGAGAGAGCGAGCGA
>CAWBHO010000100.1:0-6196 GCA_963788415.1 uncultured Acidobacteriaceae bacterium
CCCCCCCCCTCCCCGCCGACGGGGCCGCTGTGTGTGCAGGGACCAGGTGAGTGCGGCCCGGGGGCGTTGGGCTGCACGCTGCCTCGCCTCCTCTCTCTCTCTCTCTCTCTTTGGCAGCCGAGAACCGCTCTCAGCCGAAGGCCGCCGCTACGCTCACGCCGATCAGCACGAACAGCGCCCACCACCCGAAGACCGCAAAGTAGCCCGCGCTGCGCCTGAGGCCCGCCACCGTCGCCGTTCCCATCCCCAGCAGCACCATCGTCCAGATGGTCACCGCGTCCAACGAGGTGGCCAGCGTGTAGATTGCCTTGTTGGTGGCCAGCGGGTCCAGAAAAGCTCCGATGTTGGTGGGCGCGTAGTTCTTGATGTTGAACGACTCGGGGGCCACTCCGGCGAAGATCGCGATCGCGCCCAGCAGCGGTTTGACAATCCCCGGCAGCGCCGCGTACATCCAAACGGTAAAAATGCTTCCATACTTCGCCCGGCCGCCGAAGACAAAGTTGATCGTGGCCCACAATCCGCCCGAAAGAACGGCAACGCCGGCCAGAACCAGCACCGGATTGGCGATGAAGATCGCCTCGGTGATTTCCACGGCAATCTTGATGTTTTTCTCTTGTTGCTCGGGCGGCAACTGCGACAGTTGGCTTTCCTGGGCCGGCTTGAGATGAATCTGGTTGGTCACCACTTGCCTCAAGCCGATCCGGAAGATCACGGCAGCAAAAAAGAGGTAGCCGACAACCGCGAAGATGAGCAGCGGCAGCCACCAGCTCCGGTCGCCGCGCTGAATCAGGGCGAAGGTCTTCGAGGGCGCGGAAAAAATGCAAACAACGCGCTGCCACGGAGAAAGGCCCGGAGCCTCCTCGGCCGCGGGTTGAATGTTCATCTCGTTCATCGATCCGCCTCGTTCACCAACATCTGTCTATGGCCGCGATTGTACCCGCAAATGGCTTTCCCGGCGCCATCAAAATCCGCGCGTGACGCGCCAATCGCGCGGCTGAAACCGCTTCACTCGGGGGCAACAAGAACGGCTGCGGCAGGACAGTCCGAGCCTTCCGCAACCGGGCTTGCCCCGCTGGCTTGTTAGACTGGAGCCATGCTGGACGAACTGGAGTTTGACCGTGCGGCTGAAGCCGCTCTCGACGCGCTGATGAGACATTTGATGGCGCGCGAGGAAGAAGCCGATGCGGAATTTGAAGTCGAACGGCAGGGTAGCGTGTTGAACGTGGAGTTCGAGCAGCCGGCGGGCAAGTTTGTCATCAGTCCCAACAGGCCGATGCGCCAGATCTGGATCTCCGCGCTTTCCACCAGCTTCAAACTCGACTGGGACCATGCCTCGTCGGCCTTCGTTCTGCCGCGCACCGGCGAACCGCTCCTCGCGCTCGTCGACCGGCTGATTGAGGAGCGCCAGCGAGGCTGACCCTGGCTTGTCTTCACGTCAACCGGCGGCCGGAGCGGAAGTCTCACCCCAAAAACGGAGAACGGCCCGGCGGCGCAGTGCCGGGCCGTTCGTCTGCTTCCAACTCGCCTGTTCTTACTGCAGCGCGTAGACGGTCTTGAGTTCCTTTTTCACCAGGCTCTCAGGCAGCGGCGCATAGGAGAGAGAAGATGCCTGGCTTTCGCCCGACGTCAGAATCCAGCTGAGCATATCCTTGATGACCCTGCCGTTGGCCGCATTGGCGGCGTGCGCGGGAATCAGCAGATACGTAAAGCTGGAGATGGGATAGGCGGTCGCGCCGGGCGCATTGGTGATGGAGACGCGATAATCGGCGGGCATCTGCTTGATGCTGGCCGCGGCGGCGGTAACGCCCGAGATCGAGCCCTTGACCCACCTGCCGGCCGCATTCTCGACTTCGCCATAGCTGATGTTGTTTTGCAGCGCATAGATCAGCTCGACATAGCCGATGGCGCCGGGAAGCTGGCGGACCAGGCCGGCGACGCCTTCGTTGCCCTTGCCGCCCACTCCCACAGGCCATGCCGGCGAGGTGCCCTTGCTGGGCCCATCAGCCCATTCCTTGCTCACCTTGCTCAGAAAGTCGGTGAAAATGAAGCTGGTTCCGCTGCCGTCCGAGCGGTGAACCACGATGATCTTCTGGTTGGGCAGCGCAACGCCGGGGTTGTCCTTGGCAATGCGCGGGTCGCTCCAGTTAGAAATCTTGCCCAGGTAGATGTCGGCCAGAACCGGGCCGCTGAAGCGAATGTTGCTGACGCCGGGAACGTTGAAGATCGGCACTACGGCGCCCAGCACGGTGGGAATGTGGACCAGTTTAACCTTGGAGCTGGCCAGCATCTCATCGGTCATCGGCATATCGGAAGCGCCAAAGTCCACCAGCCCAGAGGTCACCTGACGAATGCCGCCGCCCGAGCCGATCGACTGATAGTTGATCTCGACTCCGGAGTGCGCGGCGCTATACTCGCTGAACCATTTGGAGTAGATCGGATAGGGGAAGGTCGCGCCCGCGGCAGTCAATTTCTGGGCCTGGGCGGTACTCATGCTCAAGGCCAATAGCAACGTCACAACGGCAGCCAACATCTTTTTCACGTGATTTCTCCCTTGCAGATTACCTGCTTATTAGGATTCTCTACGGCCAATGTTAATGGGATTTGAATTGAAGGTGGATTTCTCGGTTTCATCGGACGAATCAGGCGCTCATCGCCGCAATCGCCGGCCGATCCCGTCGCTGGACCCTGTTTTCTGGCCTTTCGGGGCGGAATTGATCCCCTGCCTTCGCGCGCCCGGTTCACCATGACATTCGGTCGCCCCAGTTTCTAATTTCGGGATCTGCGACCGGCAATCGCAAAAAAACGAATCCATGCAGTCGGAGACTCGGAAGAAGAAGTCCCCTGGGAAAAGTGGTTTTCGATTCCAGCCCATGGAGTGGTGCGCCAGCGAGTCAGCGGCTCTTCCACTTTGTCGAAAGCGCGGCAAGCTTTTCATCCATGGTGAACTGCGGCCTGGCGGCGGGTCTTTCCGCCCTCGCCTCAGGGCGTGCGGCGGGCGCGGTCAGTTGCTTGATGGAGAGCGCAATACGTTTTGCCTTCGCATCCACGCTCAACACCTTCACTTTGACGATCTGGCCGGTCTTGACCGCCTCCGACGGCTCCTTGATGAAGCGGTTGGAGAGTTCGCTGATGTGCACCAGGCCGTCTTGATGCACGCCAATATCGACAAAGGCTCCGAACTTGGTCACATTGGTCACCACGCCTTCGAGCACCATGCCCGGCACGACGTCGGCAATCTCGCGCACGCCTTCATCAAACGAGGGCGCGACGAATTTGTCGCGCGGGTCGCGTCCCGGCTTGCGCAGCTCGGCCAGAATGTCGTTCAACGTATAGGCGCCGGCCGAAAGCTGGCTGCGGTCCACCTGTTCGAGTAACTGCGGACGGTCAATGAGATCCTCGACGCGGGCGCCCAGCGAGGCGGCCATCTGTTGGACCACGGGGTAGGACTCGGGATGAACCGCAGTGCTGTCGAGCGGGTTGTCGATATTGGCGTGCATCAAGACGGCCTGGTGCACATCAGCGAACTCTCCAACCGCTTCATCAAGGAGCCATCGACGGCCGGCCAGATCGTCAAAGTGAAGGTGTTGAGCGTGGATGCGAAGGCAAAACGTATTGCGCTCTCCATCAAGCAACTGACCGCGCCCGCCGCACGCCCTGAGGCGAGGGCGGAAAGACCCGCCGCCAGGCCGCAGTTCACCATGGATGAAAAGCTTGCCGCGCTTTCGACAAAGTGGAAGAGCCGCTGACTCGCTGGCGCACCACTCCATGGGCTGGAATCGAAAACCACTTTTCCCAGGGGACTTCTTCTTCCGAGTCTCCGACTGCATGGATTCGTTTTTTTGCGATTGCCGGTCGCAGATTACCGAAATTAGAAACTGGGGCGACCGAATGTCATGGTGAACCGGGCGCGCGAAGGCAGGGGATCAATTCCGCCCCGAAAGGCCAGAAAACAGGGTCCAGCGACGGGATCGGCCGGCGATTGCGGCGATCAGCGCCTGATTCGTCCGATGAAACCGAGAAATCCACCTTCAATTCAAATCCCATTAACATTGGCCGTAGAGAATCCTAATAAGCAGGTAATCTGCAAGGGAGAAATGGCGTGAAAAAGATGTTGGCTGCCGTTGTGACGTTGCTATTGGCCTTGAGCATGAGTACCGCCCAGGCCCAGAAATTGACTGCCGCGGGCGCGACCTTCCCCTATCCGATCTACTCCAAATGGTTCAGCGAGTATAGCGCCGCGCACTCCGGAGTCGAGATCAACTATCAGTCGATCGGCTCGGGCGGCGGCATTCGTCAGGTGACCTCTGGGCTGGTCGAGCGGTGGCGCTTCCCGATATGCCGATGACCGATGAGATGCTGGCCAGCTCCAAGGTTAAACTGGTCCACATTCCCACCGTGCTGGGCGCCGTAGTGCCGATCTTCAACGTTCCCGGCGTCAGCAACATTCGCTTCAGCGGCCCGGTTCTGGCCGACATCTACCTGGGCAAGATTTCTAACTGGAGCGACCCGCGCATTGCCAAGGACAACCCCGGCGTTGCGCTGCCCAACCAGAAGATCATCGTGGTTCACCGCTCGGACGGCAGCGGAACCAGCTTCATTTTCACCGACTTTCTGAGCAAGGTGAGCAAGGAAGTGCTGATCGGCCCGGCAAGGGCCGCTCGGCGCCATGGCCTGTGGGGGTGGGCAGCAAGGGCAACGAAGGTCAGCGCGGCCTGGTCCCCTTAGAGGCGGTGTCGGCTATGTCGAGCTGGTGTCTGTGCGCTGCAAAACAACATCAGCTATGGCGAAGTGGGGAATCCGGGCCGGCAGGTGGGTCGAGGGTTCGGGCTCGAGCAACCGCCGCCGCCGCCGGCATCGAGCCGGATGCAGGCCTATTATCGCGTCTCCATCACCAATGCACCCCGCGCGACCGCCTATCCCATCTCCAGCTTTACGTATAAAGAAAAACGCACACACAAATGAAGCCAACGGGAGAAAAATAAAGGATATGCTCAGCTGGATTCTGACGTCGGGCGAAAGCCAGGAATCTCTCTCTCCTATGCGCCGCTGCCTGAGAGCCTGATGAAAAAGGAACTCAAGACCACTCTACGCGCTGCAGTAACAACAGGCGAGTTGGAAGCAGACGAACGGCCCGGCACTGCGCCGCCGGCCCCTCGTTTTTGGGGTGAGACTTCCGCTCCGGCCGCCGGTTGACGTGAAGTAAGCCAGGGTGACATCCTCGCTGGCGCTCCTCAATCAGCCGGTCGACGAGCGCGAGGAGCGGTTCGCCGGTGCGCGGCAGACGAAGGCCGACGAGGCATGGTCCCAGTGAGTTTGAAGCTGGTGGAAAACGCGGAGATCCAGATCTGGCGCATCGGCCTGTTGGGACTGATGACAAAGCTTCCCGCCGGTGGTGGAGGGCCCGTTCAACACGCTACCCTGCCCAGGTTCCGAGTTCAAATTCCACCATCGGCGGCTCCTACGCGCCATCAAATGTCTCATCAGCGCGTCGAAAGGCTGAGCTGAGTGGCCCCAGCATGGCTCCATTCTAACAAGCCAGCGGGCAAGCCCAGTTGCGGAAGGCTCGGAGTGTCCTTTAATGTTGAACCCGAGTGAAGCGGTTTCAGCCGCGCGATTGGCGCGTCGCGTCGCCGGATTTTGTGATGGCGCCGGGAAAGCCATTTGCAGGTACCATGGCAGAGCCATAGACAGATGTTGGTGAACGACGCAGGGGGGGAGATAAACATTCAACCCGCGGCCGAGGAGGCTCCGGGCCTTTTCTCCGTGGCAGCGCGTTGTTTGCATTTTTGCCCCGCGCCCTCGAAGACCTTCACCTGATTCAGCGCGGCGACTCGGAGCTGGTGGTACCGTTGCTCATCTTCAAAAAAGTAGGCTACCTCTCTTTTTTTGCTGCCGTGATCTTCCGGATCGGCTTAGAGGCAAGTGAAACCAGATTCATCTCAAGCCGGCCCAGGAAACCAAGATATTCGCGTTGCCGCCCGAGCAACAAGAGAAAAACATCAAGTTGCATGGACGTCAACGAGGCCGATGTTCATCGCCAATCCGGGTGCTGGTTCTGGCCAGCATTGGTTTGGGGGTTCTAGCAGCAAGATAAAACTACTCTTGTGCAGCTAAGGCCTGTAGAACTAGTTTCTACCGTTTTAAATCCTTGGGCTGACCAGGGATTGTAGAACCGCTGCTGGGCACCGTGAGCAAT
>CAWBHO010000101.1:0-24976 GCA_963788415.1 uncultured Acidobacteriaceae bacterium
GGGAAGATCAGCTGATCGCGCAAGCCGAGCGTGTAGTTGCCGCGCCCGTCAAAACTCTTCGTGGAAACGCCGCGGAAATCGCGCACCCGCGGCAGAGCCGTCGAGATCAGGCGATCCAGAAACTCGTACGCCTTGTCGGAGCGCAGCGTGACCATTGCGCCGATCGACATACCCGCCCTCACCTTGAAGGCCGCAATCGATTTCTTCGCCTTGGTGGTCACAGGCTTCTGCCCGGCAATCGCCGCCAGATCGGCCACCAGCGGGTCCAGCAGCTTGGTGTTCTGGGTAGCCTCGCCCAGACCCATGTTGATGACGATCTTCTTCAACTCCGGAACCGCCATCGCGTTTTCAAGACCGAGCTCCTTTTGCAGAGCCTGCTTGATCTCTTTGTGATACTTCTCTTTCAACCTTGCCGCCATCGTGTTTCACTCTCTTTCTTCCGGCTCCCGGAGTAGCCCACGCTGGGGCCGTTTACCGTTACGGAAGGGGTTGGCCGTCCTTGCAGCTCGCGCATTCGGCGATGCCTGCGGACAGCTTGGGGTCCCGTTACTTCTTGGTGGGCAGCGTCTGTCCGCACTTCTTGCAAACGCGAACCCGCACGTCGCCTTCGGTCTTCGTTCCCACGCTCGTGGGACCGCAGTTGGGGCAAACCAGCGCTACATTCGATACATTGATAGGCGATTCCTGTTCGGCTATTCCGCCCCTCGTGTTCTGGCCCTGCTTGCCGGACACCGTTTTCTTGACCAGGCGCACATGCTCCACCAGCACCCTGCCCTCGGCGGGAAAAACGCGCAGCACGCGCCCCGTCTTGCCGCGGTCCGAGCCCCTGAGAACCTTGACCGTATCGTTGCGATGTATCTTCAAACTCGGCATTTCTTCTCCGGAAAACAGCCAATAGCTTCTAGCTACTAGCTTTTAGCTGCTGGTTAGTAACTTCCAGCTTAACCAACTCCGCCCAACTTGCCCGCAAACCGGCTGAAAGCTAGAGGCTAAAAGCTAGAAGCTTGAGGTTGTCCTAGACAACTTCAGGGGCCAGCGAAACAATCTTCAAAAACTTCTTCTCGCGCAGCTCGCGAGCCACCGGCCCAAAGACGCGCGTGCCCACCGGCTCGTGCTCGTCGTTGACCACCACGGCCGCGTTTTCGTCAAAGCGAATATACGTTCCGTCGCGCCGACGCTGCTGCTTGCGGGTGCGGACAATGACCGCCTTCACCACCTTGCCCTTTTTTACCGTGCCGTCGGGCGATGCTTCCTTGACCGCGGCGGTAACCATATCGCCGAGACCCGCATTCTTGCCCAACCCCCCGCCCAGGGGCAGAATCACTTGCAGCTTGCGCGCGCCGGAGTTGTCGGCCACCGCGAGCATGGTTCTCATTTGCACTGCCATGGGTTCTTCTCCTCTACTAGCTCCTGGCTTCCAGCTGCCAGCTCCTAGCTTTCAATGCTTCCCGCGCAACCTGACTTACCCGCAAACCGGCTCGCGCCGGAGGCTGGAAGCGGACGGCTCGCTAGTTGGCAGCCTTGGTTGCGGTCTTGGCGGCATCCTCGAGCTGGCTCAGCGACGAGCGCCGCACAATCTCTTCGAGAGACCACCGCTTCAGCTTGCTCAGCGGACGCGTCTCGCGAATGCGCACCACATCGCCCATCCGCGCCGAGCTCTGCTCATCGTGGGCGTAAAACTTCTTCGTCGAGCGCACAATCCGCTTGTACTTCGGATGAGCCTTGCGCATCTCGACCTCGACCACGATGGTCTTCTGCATCTTGGTCGAAACCACCTGGCCAACCTTTTCGTTGCGCCGCGCGCCCGCTGTCGCCGGCGCCTGTACCGCTTCTTGAGTTGCCGTCATTTAACGGGCCCCCTTCTTGGCGTCCGCGGTTTCGCGAACATCGGCGACCGCGCCGCGTATGCCCAGCTGACGCTCGCGCGCCACGGTCTTGATTTGGGCGATCTCCTTGCGCAACTGGCGAAGCTTCTTCACTCCGTCGTTCTGCCCCAGAGAGACCTGAAAGCGCAGCCGGAACAGTTGCTCGGAGGCGGTTTTCTCCTGGTGCATCAGTTCTTCGTCGCTCAAATTGCGAATCTTTTCGAGTTCCATCTTTTTCCTAGCTCCTAGCTTCTAGCTGCTAGCTTCTAGCCTCATCCTGCTCACGCTCAACCCTTCGACTCAACATGAAGAGCGAAAAGCTAGATGCTAGCAGCTAGAAGCTGTCTTACTTGGCCGCGGCCACAACTTTTTCGGCGCCCGGCCGCATTACGAACTTGGTCCGCAAAGGCAGCTTGTTGGACGCCAGACGCATGGCTTCCTGTGCCGTCGCCGTGTCCACGCCCTCCATCTCGAAGAGGATCTTGCCCGGCCGCACCACAGCAACCCAGTGGTCCAGCGCGCCCTTGCCCGAACCCATGCGGACTTCAGCCGGCTTCTTGGTAATGGGCTTGTCCGGGAACAGGCGCAGCCAGATCTTGCCGCCGCGCTTGATGTAACGGGTCATGGCGATACGGCTGGCTTCGATCTGCCGGTCCGTCACGTATCCGCACTCCATCACCCGCAGACCGTATTCACCGAAGGAAATCGTAGACCCGCGCCACGCCTTGCCGCGCCTCTTGCCCTTCTGCTGCTTGCGGAACTTCACCTTCTTTGGCATCAACATAGCGAAAACCCTCAAAACCGGAGATCAGAGATCAGAGATCAGAGATCAGCTTCATCTCGCCCCGACATGCGTCCCGAGCAACTTACAAATTCTGTCAACCAACTCTTCACAAACCAGCCGACCAGGATCGAGATCCAGGCTAGCGGCTCACGACCCTAAAAGCCTGACCTTTAGAACACCGTCGTGCCCACCGGAGGCGTCTGACGGCGCTTCTGCTCGTAGATGTCGCCCCGATAGACCCAGGCCTTCACGCCGATCACGCCATACGTGGTGTGCGCCTCGGAGAATCCGTAGTCGATGTCGGCGCGCAGCGTATGCAACGGCAACCGCCCCTGCAAATACCACTCCGAGCGGGCGATTTCATTGCCATTCAGCCGACCCGAAACCCTCACCTTGATCCCCTTGCAGCCAAAGCGCAGCGCCGAGTCCACGCTCTTTCTCATGGCCCGGCGGAAGCTGACGCGCTTTTCCAGTTGCAGGGCGATATTCTCCGAAACCAGCTGTGCGTCCAACTCCGGCTTGTTCACTTCGATAATGTCGATGAACACGTCGCGGCTGGTGCGCTTGCCCAGTTCGGTCTTGAGCTTCTCGATCTCCGCGCCCTTGCGGCCGATGACGATGCCCGGCCGGGCGGTGCGGATCAGAAAGCGCAGCTTGTTGCCCGGCCGCTCAATCTCCACCGAGCTCACCCCTGCGGCCTTCAGCTTTTCGCGCAGCTCAGCCTTGAGCTTCACGTCCTCGATCAGCAGTTTGTCGTAATCGCGCTCGGAAAACCAGCGCGAACGCCACGGCTTGTTCACTCCCAGCCGAAATCCGTAAGGATGGACTTTCTGTCCCATGATGCGTTCCCTCTAAACCCTTCAGGCCTGCTTGGCGGCCTTTTTCCCGGTTTTCTTCGCAGCCTTCGGCGCGCCTGACGGCTCCTCCGCCTTGGTCACCAGATCTGCGCCCGCTGCGCGCTCCGCCACCGACAGGACGATATGCGTCATCCTGCGCTGATAGCGAAAGGCGCGGCCCATCGGCGCGGGGCGGATGCGCTTCATGCGCGGTCCGTCGTTGGCCACTGCCAGCTTGACGTAGAGATTGTCCACGTCCAGATCAACGCCCTGCTCGCCCGCCAGATACTTGGCGTTGTCCACCGCCGAGGTCAGCAATTTATGAATCACCGGGGCGATGCGTTTCTTCGTGAAGGCCGCCGTTGTCAGCGCCTCCTCGACCCCCCGGCCCTTGATCAGGTCGAGCACCAGCCGCGCCTTTTGCGGTGACACGCGCTGGAACTTGGCCTCGGCCCGGAATTCCCTTGTCTCGACTGCCATTGGTATGCCCTCAAATCAGCTACTAGCCGCTAGCTTCTAGCTTCTAGCTGTTTCGTGCTGGAAGCTGCTTCTGAATCACGGCGCCCAGCAAATCTCTCTTTTGCCCCACCTGCCAGTCCTGCCTCGATCAAGCTAGAGGCTAAAAGCTGGCAGCTAGAGGCTGTACTTCTTACCGCGGCTTGGCGCCGGTCTCGGCTGCCTTGCTGCCCCCGGTGTGTCCCTTGAAAACGCGCGTGGGCGCGAACTCACCCAGCTTGTGACCCACCATGTTCTCCGTCACGTACACCGGTACGAACTTCTTGCCGTTGTGAACCGCAATCGTGTGGCCCACGAACTCGGGAAAGATCGTCGAGCGGCGCGACCAGGTCTTCACTATCTTCTTGTCGCTGGCCTGGTTGAGCACCTCGATCTTCACGGTCAGGTGCGCATCCACGAACGGGCCCTTCTTTGTCGAACGTGCCATAAAAACAGCTCCTAGCTCTTAGCTTCTAGCTTCTAGCTTGTTTTGTCCAAACTAGCTGCCCGGCTATCGCCTGAAATCTTGTCATCCGCAACCATTAGCTAGTAGCTAGTAGCTAGAAGCTAGAAGCTGCATTGTTACTTCGCCCGGCGGCTGACAATGAATGTGTCGGTCCGCTTGTTGTTGCGCGTCTTGTAGCCCCTGGTCGGCTGGCCCCACGGGGTCACCGGGTGACGGCCGCCCGAAGTTTTGCCCTCGCCGCCGCCGTGCGGGTGATCCACAGGGTTCATCACCACGCCGCGATTGGCTGGCCGAATGCCCTTCCAACGGTTGCGTCCCGCCTTGCCGATGGACACGTTCTCATGGTCGGTGTTGCCCACCTGGCCAATGGTCGCCATGCACGCGATCAGCACCTTGCGGGTTTCGCCGGAAGGCAGTCTGAGCAGGGCATATTCACCCTCCTTGGCCACCAACTGGGCCTGCGTTCCCGCCGAACGCGCCATTTGCGCGCCCTTGCCCGGCCGCAGTTCGATGGCGTGCACCGTTGTGCCGGCGGGAATGTTCTTGAGCGGCAAGGCGTTGCCCACCAGAATGTCGGCCTCGGGACCAGAGGTCACCGTCGCGCCCACGTTCAAGCCTACCGGCTGCAGAATGTAGCGCTTTTCGCCGTCCGCATAATGCACCAGCGCAATGCGCGCCGAGCGGCCGGGGTCGTATTCAATCGTCGCTACCCGCCCTGGAATACCGTATTTCTCGCGCTTGAAGTCGATCAGGCGCATCTTCTGCTTGTGACCGCCGCCCTGATGACGGATCGTCAGATCGCCCGCGTTGCGGCGTCCGCCCGAACCCTTTTTGATGGTTAAGAGCGGCTTGTACGGCTTGGCCGTCGTCAGGTCGTCGTTGACCAGCGTGGTCTTGAAGCGCAAGGTCGGCGTTACCGGTCTGAATGTCTTGATTGCCATGGTCTTTGTCCTTCACGAGCTTCTAGCTGCCAGCTTCTAGCCTCTAGCTCGTCTTGCTCAACTAACTTTCAACTCCACACCCGGCGTCAAATCTTCGCTCCCGCATTTCCAAAGCCAAAAGCTGGGAGCTAGCAGCTAGAAGCTGCCTTTAGAGGTTGCTCACGTACTCGGGCAGCTTTTCGCCCGCCTTCAGCCGAACGTAAGCCTTCTTCCAGTCTGGCTTGAAGCCGGTGAACTTGCCGCGGCGGCGTTCCTTGCCCAGAACATTGGCCGTGCGAACCGCGGAAACTTTCACCTTGAAAAGCGTCTCAACGGCCTGCTTGACCTCGGTCTTGGTAGCCTCGGGAGCCACATCAAAAACCAGCGTTCCCTCGGTTTCCTTCACGCTCAGCCCTTTTTCGGTAATCAGCGGGCGGCGAATCACGTTGTAAAGTGTAGGCATCAGGCGACCTCCGTCTCGGCGGCCAGCTTGCGCCCCGCACTGCGTTTTGAGGTATTCTTTTCCAGCATCTCGGTCAACTGCTCGATGGCGGCCGTCGAGAAGATGGCCCGCTCATAGCGCAGCAGGTCATAAGGATGCACCTCGTTGTTGAGAACCAGCTCGACGCCCTTCAGATTGCGCGCGCCCATCACCAGCGCCGGGGTCAGCGTCTTGCTGTTTTCCACCAGCAGCGCCGTGCGGGTCACATTCAGTTTGCCCAGCGCGGCGCGGTAAAGCTTGGTCTTGGCTTCCTTGATCTCCAGCGTATCGACCACCGTCAACTTGCCGTCGGCCAGCTTGGCGGCCAGCGCCGAACGCAACGCGCCGATCAGCTTCTTGCGTGGAAAGGCGTACTCATAGCTGCGCGGCTGCGGACCATGCACCGTATAGCCATGACGCCACAGCGCCGAGCGCACCGAGCCGATACGAGCCCGGCCCGTGCCCTTCTGCTTCCATAGCTTCTTGCCCGAACCGGAGACCTCGGTGCGGCTCTTGGTCTTGTGCGTGCCCTGGCGCAGCGAGGCCCGATACTGCTTGACCGCCTCCCACAACAGAGCTTCGTTGACCTGGTCCGGCCCGAAGAGCGCATCCGAGAGCTCGAGCGAGCCCACCTTGTCCCCGTTCATGTTGACTACATCCACATTTGCCATCGTCTTCTTCTTTCGCCGGCGATTCAGCTTGCCGGCCTTCAATATCTCTGCGCCGCAAGGCGCGACCACCCGCACCGGAGGTGCTATTTGCGCTTGCCGCCGGCCTTCTTGGATGCCTTCAACGGATCGACCGTGCCGGCGCCGGCAAAACCACGGCGCTCGCGCGGCGGAGTCTTCGCCTTCGAGATCAACACATAGCCCTCACGCGATCCGGGCACCGCGCCTTCGACCATGAGAAGGTTCTCTTCGAGGTCGATGCCGCGAATGCGCAGGTTGCGCACCGTCACCTGTTCGGCGCCCATGTGGCCCGGCATACGCTGGCCAGGAAAGACCCGCGACGGAAAGCTAGAGGCTCCGATCGAACCCTGTACCTGGAACATATGTCCGTGCGACTTCGGGCCGCCGCCAAAACCGTGCCGGCGCACCACGCCAGCAAAACCCCTGCCCTTGGAAGTGCCGATCACGTCGACAAACCTGGCTTCGGAAAAGATATCCACCAGCACGCGATCCCCGGCCTTGGTCGCCACCACCCCATCGGCGTCCAGCTCAAGAGCCACTTCCCTGATCACCTTCACCGGCGGCGCTTCGGTCTTGGCGAAGTGTCCCGCCTGAGGCTTGGTCACGTTCTTGGCCTTGACAAACTCCACCAGACCGATCTGCGCGGCCTCATAGCCGTCCCTGGCCAGCGTCTTCAACTGCGTAATCACGCATGGGCCGGCCTGCAGCACCGTAATCGGATGCACATCGCCCTTTTCGTCGAAGACCTGCGTCATGCCGATCTTTTTACCTAAAATTCCCGTAACTGCCATGACTTCCTTTCCTCATCATGCGATATTGAACTCACCGCACTGCCGGGGCTCTTCCGAGCCTTTTTACTGCTTCGCCGCGTCAAATTCCGGCTTTTTTGCGCTCGAAGAGCGCATCTGCCGCACCGCAGGTGCTTATTTCTCAAAAGCCTTGATCTCGACATCGACACCGGCCGGCAGGTCGAGCTTCATCAGCGCGTCCACCGTCTGCTGGGTCGGTTCGAGAATGTCGATCAGCCGCTTGTGCGTGCGAATCTCGAAAGCTTCGCGCGACTTTTTGTCAACGTGCGGAGAACGCAGCACGCAATACTTGTTCTTGATCGTCGGCAAGGGAATCGGGCCCGCAACCGTTGCTCCGGTGCGCTTGGCCGTCTCCACAATCTCGCCGGTCGAGGTATCCAGCACGCGATAATCGTATGCCTTCAACCGAATGCGAATCCTTTGTCCTACCATGACTTCCCGTCTTCCCCGCAGGCTGCCGTTCAAATCGCCTACGCACCTGATTTTTATGGAGTCAGCAATCAGTGCCGACTTGCTCAGGCCGCATCACTACTTCAGCCCTGTTCCCTGACTCCATTTTTTCAACCGCCAGTCGATTATTAGCTGGCGGTTTTCGATCATTTGCTACTTGATAATCTCCGAGACCGTGCCGGCGCCCACCGTGCGTCCGCCTTCGCGGATGGCAAAGCGAAGACCCTTTTCCAACGCCACCGGCGTAATCAGCTCCACCGTCAACTGCACGTTGTCGCCCGGCATCACCATCTCCACGCCTTCGGGAAGCTCCGCCACGCCCGTCACATCCGTCGTCCGGAAGTAGAACTGCGGCCGGTAGCCCTTGAAGAATGGCGTGTGGCGGCCGCCCTCTTCCTTGCTCAACACGTACACTTCACCCTTGAAATTCGTGTGCGGCGTGATCGAGCCAGGCTTGGCCAGCACCATCCCGCGCTCCACATCCTCTTTCGGAATGCCGCGCAGAAGAATCCCCGCGTTATCGCCCGCCATCCCCTCGTCCAACTGCTTCTTGAACATTTCAACGCCCGTGCAGACCGTCTGGCGCGTCTCCCGGAAGCCCACAATCTCGCAAGCCTCGCCCACCTTCACCTTGCCCCGCTCGATCCGCCCCGTCACCACCGTGCCCCGGCCCGAAATCGAGAAAATGTCTTCGATCGGCATCAGGAACGGCTTGTCCACCGCACGGTCTGGACGCGGAACATACGTGTCCACCGCCTCCATCAGCTCGTCGATCTTCGCTTCCCACTCCGGCTCCCCGTTCAGGGCGCCCAGTGCCGAGCCGCGAATCACCGGCGCGTCTTCCGGAAACTGATACTTGCCCAGAAGCTCGCGAACTTCCATCTCCACCAGATCGATCAGCTCAGGGTCTTCCACCGCGTCGCACTTGTTCAAAAACACCAGCACGCACGGTACGCCCACCTGCCGCGCCAGCAACACGTGCTCCTTGGTCTGCGGCATCGGCCCATCCGTCGCCGCCACCACCAGAATCGCGCCGTCCATCTGCGCCGCTCCGGTGATCATGTTCTTGATATAGTCGGCGTGACCCGGGCAGTCCACGTGCGCATAATGACGGTTTTTCGTCTCGTACTCCACGTGCGCCGTCGCAATCGTGATGCCCCGCTCACGCTCTTCCGGCGCGTTGTCGATCGAATCGAACGAACGGAACTGGTTCTTCGGATTGTGCTTCTGCAATACCTTCGTGATCGCCGCCGTCAACGTCGTCTTGCCGTGATCAATATGACCGATCGTTCCCACGTTCACATGCGGCTTCGTGCGATCAAACTTTTCCTTCGCCATAAAAGTCCCTGCATCCCTTTCGTAGCTTGTACTGCCCGTTTCAACCAGGGGCGCCGGCCATCCGGCTCCAGCCCCAAAACCCAAATACAGCTTCTAGCTGCTAGCTCCTAGCTTTTCCAGCCGGATGCCACAACCCTCAATCTTCCCAAGCATTCGCTAAAAGCTAGTAGCTAAAAGCTCGTTTCACTTGCCCTGCGCCCGGCCGATGATCTCGTCGGCAATCATGCGCGGAGCCTCTTCGTAATGCGCAAACTGCATCGAATAGGAGGCGCGGCCCTGGGTGGACGAGCGAATCTCGTTCACGTAACCGAACATCTCCTTGAGCGGCACAATCGCCTTGATAACCTGCGATCCGGCCAGGCGGTCCATGCCCTCGATGCGGCCACGGCGCGAGTTGATGTCGCCGATGATCACTCCCATGAACTCTTCCGGAACCGTGACTTCGACCGCCATCACCGGCTCCAGCAGGACCGGATTGGCCTTGCGCGCGGCCTCCTTGAAAGCGATGGAGCCGGCAAACTTGAAGGCCATTTCGTTCGAGTCAACTTCGTGATAGCTGCCGTCGTAGAGCGTTACCTTCACGTCCACCATCGGATAGCCGGCGAGGATGCCCAGTTCGAGCGCGCCCTGCACGCCCTGATCGATGGGCTTGATGTATTCCTTGGGCACCGACCCGCTCTTGATCTCGTTAATGAACTCGTAGCCCGCGCCCGGCGTATTAGGCTCGACGCGCAGCTTGCAATGGCCGTAGTTGCCTGAGCCGCCGGTCTGGCGGATGTACTTGCCTTCAGCCTCGGCCTTCTTGCGGATGGTCTCGCGGAAGGCGACCTTGGGTTCGCCCACATTGGCCTCGACCTTGTGCTCGCGCCTCATGCGGTCCACGAGAATTTCCAGGTGCAGTTCGCCCATGCCGCTGATGATCGTCTGTCCTGAGTCCTCGTCGGTACGCACCTTGAAGGTCGGATCCTCGTCAGCCAGCCGCGAGAGCGCGATCCCCATCTTCTCCTGATCGGCTTTGGTCTTGGGCTCGATGGCCACGGAAATCACCGTATCCGGGAAGGTGATGGCGCCCAGCGCGATGGGGTGCTGCGGCGCGCAAAGCGTGTCGCCGGTCTTCAGGTCTTTCAGGCCTACGCAGGCGCAGATGTCGCCCGCCAGAATCTCGGTCACATCCTCGCGCTTGTTGGCGTGCATCTTCACCAGGCGGCCGATACGCTCGGTCTTGCCGGTACGGGGGTTGAGCACCGTGTCGCCGGTCTTGAGCGATCCGGAGTAGACGCGCACAAAGCCCAGCTTGCCAAAAGGATCGTTGATGATCTTGAAGGCCAGAGCCGAGAGCGGCTCGCCATCCTCCGGCTTGCGGATCACGGTCTGGCCGACATGATGGGGATCGATGCCCTCGACCGGAGGCTTGTCCAGCGGGCTGGGAAGGTAATCCACAACCGCGTCCAGAAGCGTCTGGACTCCCTTGTTTTTGAATGCGCTTCCGCAGATCACCGGGAAGACCTTCAAATCGATGGTCGCCTGGCGGATGCCAGCCTTCAGCTCGGCAATCGACGGCGTCTCGCCTTCCAAAAACTTTTCAAGCAGCACGTCATCGGTCTCGGCGATCACCTCGATCAACTGCAGGCGGAAGGCCTCGGCCTTCTTCTGCAACGCCGCGGGAATCGGCTCGACGGAAAACTCCGCGCCCATGGTCTCGTCGTGCCAGAGCACGGCCTTCATCTCGATCAGGTCGATGACACCCTTGAAGTTGGCTTCGGCGCCGATGGGCAACTGCAACGCGACCGGACGCGCGCCCAGACGCTTGCGAATGGTATCCAGAACGTGCTCAAAGTCCGCGCCGTTTCTGTCCATCTTGTTGACAAAGCAGATGCGCGGAACCTTGTACTTGTCGCCCTGCCGCCACACGGTCTCGGTTTGCGGCTGCACGCCGCTGACCGAGTCGAAGACCGCGACCGCGCCATCCAGCACGCGCAGCGAGCGCTCAACCTCGGCGGTGAAGTCCACGTGGCCCGGGGTGTCGATGATATTGATGCGATAGTCGTTCCACATGCAGGTGGTCGCGGCGGAAGTGATCGTGATGCCGCGCTCCTGCTCCTGCTCCATGTAGTCCATGGTCGCGGTGCCTTCATGCACTTCGCCGATGCGGTGCGTGATGCCCGTATAAAACAGGATGCGCTCTGTCGCTGTCGTCTTTCCGGCGTCGATGTGCGCCATGATTCCGATGTTCCGGCAACGATTGAGAGATACAGTGCGAGCCACGGCAATTCTTCCTTGCGGGCGCTTGATGCCCCGCGGTTTCAACGCTTCAACGGTTTAACTTGCGCCGGACCTGCCTGCCATCCGGCTTCACTCTTTGCGCGCGCAGCGCTTCTACCAGCGGTAGTGGGCAAAGGCCTTGTTGGCCTCGGCCATGCGGTGCACGTCTTCCTTCTTCTTCATCGCCGCGCCGCGCCCGTTGGCCGCATCCAGCAGCTCGTTGCCCAGCTTCTCGGTCATGCCCTTTTCGCCGCGGTTGCGGCCATAGGTGATGAGCCAGCGGATGGCCAGCGAAGTGCGCCGGTCGGGATTGACCTCAATCGGCACCTGATAGTTGGCGCCGCCCACGCGCCGGGTCTTCACCTCAAGCAGCGGCTTGCAGTTCTCGACCGCCTTCTTGAAAAGCTTCAGGGCATCGTCGCCGCCGCCCTTTTCTTCCAGGCTCTTCATCGCCTTGTAGAAGATGCCCTGGGCCGTCGACTTCTTCCCGCCCCACATCATCGAGTTGACAAATTTGGTGACCAGCGTGGACCCGTAAACTGGGTCTGGCGCCACTTCCCGCTTCGCAATGTGCCCTTTTCTCGGCATAATTCTCAAAATCCTCGCGCTTTCGCGCTTCAATCGCTACCCAAGTCCGGGTTCCAATACCACGCCCCGGAACCTTGTTGCCAGCCGTCAGCAGCCAGATTCGAGTCCACCCCGACACCTGACCGATCTTCCTGTTTCTCTTACTTCTTGCCTTTGGCCGGCGCCGCGCCACCCTTGGCGCGCTTGGTTCCATACTTCGACCGGCTCTGCATCCGATCCGCCACGCCCACCGAATCGAGCGTCCCGCGCACCACGTGATAGCGCACTCCGGGCAGATCCTTCACGCGGCCGCCGCGAATCAGCACGATCGAGTGCTCCTGCAGGTTATGGCCGATGCCGGGAATATAGGTGGTGACCTCGATCCCGTTCGTCAGCCGCACGCGGGCTACCTTGCGCAGGGCCGAGTTCGGCTTCTTGGGCGTCTGCGTGTACACGCGGGTGCATACCCCGCGCCGCTGCGGCGAAGCCTGCAAGGCCGGTGACGCCGTCTTGTACCGCGGGGCCGTGCGCCCCTTGCGAACCAACTGATTGAATGTAGGCAAACTGAAACTCCTTACCCCGTCAAAAAAACCGCCGGCATGAAAGCCGCCAGCACCTGTTCGACCGCCGCGCGCAGTTCCATCGAGCCTCGCGCAGCAAAAAACACAACGAATGCGGCACACGCGAAAGCCCCAATTTGCTGCTTCGCGTCTGCCTTCGTTCCAATCTCAGACGAGAACCGGGACGGTGGCCGGGCGTTTCCCCGTTTTTACGGGTAAAGCCGACTCCGTTTCGCCGATTCCGGCTCGCATAGCCCTCCAAGGTGGAGAACGCGCGAACTCCGATGCGATCTGTCCCTGCCCTTCGCAAGAAAAGAGCGTCTTTCGGGATATATCTGGCCGGTCAAATCCGCCTAGCCATGGGTCAAAACCGCCTGTTATTTCCCGGCCGGTCTGCCCTGTACGCCTCTGCCGTCAAGACACACGGACCAAGACGTTCTTGCGCAACCTTCTAACAATAGCAAGAAATCCTGGCGAGGTCAACGCATTCGGCCCCGCCTTCAGAGAGTTTAGAGGAAAAATTCCTGCCTTATTCGATGGAGTGCAGTTTCCATGCGCCGTTTTCGAGCGCAAAATCGGCCATGCGCCGAATGCTCAGCTGGTTCCCGGGATTATGGGCAATGTCCACCAGCGGTTCGGGCACGCCATCCATCTTCACAGCCTCCCGGTATTCAACGCCCTTGGCCGTTGACACGCCCGGCAGAGTCTCGTCTTGAACGTCCTTCAAGTCGCGCGCCTGCAGGTGGTTGGCGGCCACGGTCGTCACAATCACCGAGAAGTTCTTGTTCGCCGCGCTATCCGGCCGCCACTGAATCACATCGCCACCGCCGGCCAGCTTGACCACTTTCTTGCCTTCAGGGGTCAGGGTAAAGTCAGCCCAGAACTGGTTCGGGTAGAGCTTGGTCCGCACCCAGTAACCGTCTGCCACGCCTTGCCCCAGTCCCTGCTCGGTGACCATGATATCGGCTCCCACCGCCGGAGTCTGGTCGTACCGGGCCTGAATCAAGGCCTGCGCCTGGCTTTCGGTCAGATCTGGCGTCGACTTGCACCCGGTCAGCAGCAATCCCCCGCCCACAAAACCCAATGCCACTAAAACAAGCAACTTCCCCGTGTTCTTCACATTTCCTCCATCCGCTGCACAAGTCGGTTGAATTTCATTCGCTTGGCCATTTTTCTCCAACTTTCCGCCGCTGTCAACGGGACCGAAAGCGCGCTCGCACACACGCCGGCAAGGAGAACGAATTTTCACAATCGCCGAGGCTGTCCGTGGTCAAAAGCCCCACTCAAGCGCAAGCTCGAGCGGGGTTTTCCTGTACAAGGATTGGAGCCTGCGCGCCTACCAGGCGCCGCAAGTTAAAACGTGGTGGTGAGTGCGTCTTCGCCCTGGGTTGAGGTCTGGCCGATGCTGGTCAGCAAACCGGTCGAGGTGTCGCGCTTCCAGCTAAACACGCCATCGTCGTCGCCGGCAGCGTAGACAAACTGATTCGAAGGATCGACCTGAACGCCATAGAAACTCGTCTGGGTAGTAGTGCCGTAGGTGAGGGCGTAAGGGGAGCCGGTGAGTTCGCTGACGGTCCCGCTGCTGAAGGAAAGGGCATGCAGGCCGTTTGTGTCATCGGCAACGTAGATGAATTTCTGGTCCACCGAAAATGCGATCTGATAGAGAGTTCCGGTATCGGTGTTAGTGCTGTACAGCTTCAGGGCAGTCGTGGACTTCAAGGTCAGGCTGCTGTCGCTGGCGATACCATACACGTACAGATTGCCATTATTGTCACCGGCCAGCAGATATTTTTGCGTGGCATCGACGGTAAGCGAGTAGACGCCAAGGTTGCTCGGCACGGCCAGGTGGGTAAAGCTGGATGAGGGTGCGCCGGTAGACCCGATGACGGAGACGTAGATGGTTCCATCATTCCCGGCGGCGTAGATGGCGCTGTCGGTGGAGGCCATGGCTTGCAGATACTCGCCGCTGTCGAAGCTGCTGACATCCAGGCTGCCAACATTGGTCAGCGCGCCGGTGGTTTGATTGATGGAGAAGGCTGTGATGACGGTGTCGTCTCCGGCGGCGTAAAGGTACTTGCCGGCCGGGGTGATATTGAGACCCGCAGTGAAGTCACAGCCCCCGCTCTCGTCGGTGTAGGCGGTGTTGATGACCGACGGAACGCCGGAGCTGCTCAGGGTAAAGCCGACAACCGGATTGTTGCTGCCTTCGCCGTAGTCGCAGCCATAGACCCACTCGCCATTGGGATGGGTGGTCACGGCATAAGGATCACTGAGACCGAGGCCGCTGAAGGGCGAGTTCGTCACCGGGGTCAGCGCGCCCGTGGTGGCATTGATTGACATAACCTCGACCTGTGCCCGAACCGTAGTCCAATGCCACGAGATATTTCGGGGTGTGGGTGGTGTAGGTGGGGGCGTTGCTCTTGCTGCCTCCGCATCCGGCGGAAAACAGAGAAACCATACCAAGGAGCGCGATCGAAACAACCGTAAGAGGATAATTACGAATCATGAGATACTTTCTCGCTTTCTGGGTTTGCAAGCACAGAGGCCCCCGGACACAACGGTCCGCAGCGCATTCAGCAGAGGACCCGACCTTTGAAATTTTGCAAATTTGGAGAATCTTACCAGACGCGCGTGGATAATGCCGTAAATTTCGTCACATCAGACACCTGGCGGGTATTTGGGTTCCTCCCCGTCTGGCTAGCGAATTGCGCTTCAGCAAGCCTTTTCGCCGAAGCGCGGCGGGCTTTGCCGCAAACTTTTAGCGCAAACCGCCCCGGTCTGCGATAGCATCAAACCACGTTTCATTCACTCCCCCAAGAGGGAAACGTATCCATGCGCCTTGGTTCTGTTCTTCGTCGCCTCGCGGCGCTTGCACGTCGTTGCGTATGCCGCCTGGCTGCCCGCCCAATCATTCGACCTGGACCGCGGCCGGGAGCCGGTAGCCTCGCTTGACGGGCTATGGCGCTTCCATCCCGGCGACTCTCCGATGGATCCGGCCACTGGCGCGCCGCTCTGGGCCGCTCCCGGCTTCGATGACTCCGGTTGGCCGCTGCTGCGCGGCGACAGGTCCTGGTCCACGCAGGGCTACAAGGGGATGAGCGGCTACGGCTGGTATCGGTTTACGGTCAGGATTCCCGCCGGCGAAAAGCCCACTTCGCTGCTGCTGGCGCCCATCATGACCTCCTTTGAGGTCTACGTGGATGGCAAGTTCGCCGGTGGTTGCGGTCAGATGCCTCCCGCGCTGATTCCCTCCGCTGAGATGAGCTACCATCTTTTTCCCCTTACCCTCAGCGGCCATCGGTCAGCGCGCACCATCCAGGTGGCCCTCCGCATCTGGCACGCCCCCATCTGGGCGGGCTATGTAGGCGGCGGCCCATTTCTGGCGGGTCACCTGGCCGGGGATCCCAAGCTGCTGAAAATCGAGCGGCACCACTACCAGTTGGCGCGTAATACCCTCTTTGTCGATGGCTACTCCTACAGCATCACCGCTCCTTTGGTCGGCATCGCCATCCTCTGTCTGTTCTTCATCCGGCCCGCCGCGCGCGAATACCTGTGGTTCGCCCTGATGCTGCTGGCTCAGGCCGCCGACAACGCTCTCAACGTCGGCCAGCAAATCTACTCCTGGCCGCCGGTGCCCATCTACGACCTCACGGATGCAACGCTGGCGGCGATCAACGTCTTTGCAGCGCTGTGTTTTTTCTCGCGCGTGCTCAAGGCCCGGCCCCGGCTGCTGAGCAGCATCTGCCTCGCCCTGGTAGCCTTCAGCCCCCTGCCGGCCGTCTTTTACTGGCCGGGCTGGCTTTCCGCGCCCGCTTCGGCTGCCCTGCAACTGGCCTGCCTTTTGCCCGCGGTGGCGTGGATTCTGAACCTGCTGATTACCCGGGCAGTGCGCGGAAACCTCGACGCCCGCCTGCTTCTGCTGCCTACTCTGCTCGATTTCGGATACTACCTGGCTGACAACCTGGCCATCGTGCTCAACCAGGTGGGATGGACCAGGATGCCGCACGTGCTCGAAGTTCCGCTCCCGCTTCCGCCCTTCCGCGTCCATATCGGAATTCTGCTCAATCTCTTCTTTCTCCTCGCCCTGCTGGTCTTTCTCATTCGTCGATTTGCGCTGACCGAGCGCCATGAGGTGCGCATGGCCGGCGAATTCGAGGCCGCCCGCCAGATCCAGCAGGTTCTTCTTCCCGACAAACTGGACCAGTGCCCCGGCTTCACGGTCGAGTGCATCTACCAGCCCGCCGACCAGGTGGGCGGCGACTTCTTCCAGCAGATCTGCGACGGCCAGGGCGGCATGTTGCTCGTGGTGGGCGACGTCAGCGGCAAAGGCCTGCCGGCCGCCATGCTGGTTTCCGTGCTGGTGGGCGTCATCCGCGCCGAGGCCGCGCACGGCGTCGGCCCCGCGGAGCTGCTCGGCTCGCTCAACGACCGCTTGATGGGCCGTTCGCACAGCGGATTTACCACCTGCCTTGCCGCGCACATCTCCGCCGACGGCCTCGTGACCGTGGCCAATGCCGGCCACCTGCCGCCTTACCTCAACGGAGAGGAAATCGGCGTTCCCGGCTCCCTGCCGCTGGGCATCCTGGACCGAGCGCGGTACGAGACCATCACCCTCACCATCTCGCCCGGCGACCGGCTCACCTTTGTCTCCGACGGCGTGGTCGAGGCCCAATCCCGCTCCAAATCAGGCTCCAAATCTCCTTCGACCTCCGGCGAGTTGTTCGGCTTCGACCGTACCCGCGCCCTCAGCGGCCAGCCGGCCGCGCGCATCGCCGAAGCCGCCCGCGCCTTCGGCCAGTTGGACGATATCACCGTGGTCACTGTGGAGTTTTCCGGCGCACCCGCCTCTCTTTCCATCGCCAAAATGTGACGGCCGTCACGCTTGTAGCTTCGTCTTCGGAAAAACCGACCGAATTAGTCGTATACTGAACGCGGACTAAATCGGTCGTGTATTTGCCCTCGTGCTTGCGCACGAAACAGCGATGCCCGTCCGGCTTGTCCCGCAGGTAAATCTGCCATTTTCAGAAATTGGGGTTTTCCGTTGAGAATCTTCCGTAATCCCTTCTTTTTTCTTTTAGTTCTGCCCTTCTTCTTTCTTTTCCCGCAGACCGGATTCGCGCAGGCCAACCCCTCCTACACCATCGTCGGCATGGTGCAGGACGCCTTGGGGGGACGCATCCCCAACGCCCGCCTCACAATCCACAGCGCGGGAGCAGCAGCCCTCGTCGAAACCCGGACCGGGGCGACCGGCGATTTTAGCCTGGACGTTCCGGCGCCCGGCTCTTACCGCGTCGAGGTGCAAGCCGATGGCTTCAAACCCGCCGCCGCCGAGGCGGTTCTGACCCTGTCCGCACCTCATGCCCGGCTCGAACTGACGCTCGAAGTCGCCGAAGTCGCACAGACCGTGGAGGTGAACGCCGACACCCTGGCCGCGGAAACCGTCAGCACCCAACTGGGCGAACAACTGGACACCAAAAAGGTGGAAAGCGTGCCGTTGAACGGGCGGAACTTCACCGATCTGATGGCTGTCGAGCCGGGCATTGTTCCCGCCAATACGGCTCAGCCCGGCGCGGTCATCATGACCGGCGTGGCCTCGACGCCACCCTCGGGCAACGCCAACCCCGGCAACCTTTCCATCAGCGGCCAGCGCGAGACCTCCAACGGATTCAGCGTGAACGGCAGCGACACCGAGGAAGATGTGAACATGGGCACCTCGATCATGCCCAATCTCGACTCGATCGAAAGTTTTCGCGTGCTGACCTCGAACTTCGACGCCGAGTACGGCAATTCGAGCGGCGGCCAAGTGCTGGTGACGACCAAATCCGGCACGCCGCAACTCCACGGCTCGGCCTTCGAGTTTCTGCGCAACACAGCTCTCGACGCGCGCAATTATTTTTCGCTCGACCGCGCCGCCTATCGCCAGAACCAGTTCGGCGGCACCGTGGGCGGGACGACCCTTCACAAGAAACTGGCATTTTTTGCCGACTATCAGGGAACGCGCCTCACCGAGGGCGTCGATACCGGCGAAATCTCCGTGCCTTCAGCTGCCGAGCGCACCGGAGACTTCAGCCAGAGCCCGCTCAGCGGCAGCGTGAACGGCACAGCCTGGGCGGCCCAGCTCACCACGCTCCTCCAGAATGCCAATCTACTGAGCGCGTCAGAGAGCGTTACCGCCGGTGAGCCCTATTCCACCGTTTTTCCCACCGGTCAGATTCCTTCCACCATCTGGTCGGCTCCGGCCAGCTACCTGCTCAACTCGATTCCCCAGCCGAATGTCGGCTCCGCGCTCTTCTCCACCGCCGCTCAGGCCGAAACCCTCTCCGACGACAAAGGCGCGCTGCGTCTCGACTGGACCCACAACAAGGGAACGCTGACCGCCTACTACTTCCTCGACCAATACTCGCTCGACAATCCTTACCCCACCGGCACGGGCGGAGCCAGCGTCCCCGGCTTTGACGCCACATCGAATGGCCGTGCGCAACTGCTGGGCCTGGGCCACACCGTCACCTTCGGCTCTTCGGCGCTGAACGAATTCCACCTGAGCTACATGCGCAACTCGAACGCCGTGGGCCAGCCCCGAGGCGGCGTCGGACCGTCACTCTCAACGCAGGGGTTTGTCACCTGCACCGGCGCCGACACGGCACCTGCAGCGGCATCGACCCGCTCAAGCCTTCCACTGAAGGCATTGAAAACATTGCATTCAACGACTTCACGATGGGCGTGGACACCACCGCGCTGGTGCAGGCCGAGAACATCTACGAAATCAGCGACGCATTCAGCCGCATCGTGGGCAAGCACGGCCTCAAGTTCGGCGGCGAAATCCACGCCAATCAGATCAACACGCACCCCGACGTGGTCTTCAACGGCAGCTTCGCCTTCAACGGCTCGGAAACCGGGCTGGACTTCGCGGATTTCCTTCTCGGCGTGCCATCGAGCTACACGCAGGGCCAGGCTGGCAGCTTCTACAACCGCAATCTCTACATAGCCGCCTTCGCCCAGGACAGTTGGAAAGTCGTCCCGACTCTTACCCTGAATTACGGCATTCGGTGGGATAGAATCCGCCCCTGGAGCGAGAAGTACAACCAGTTGCAAACGCTGGTCCAGGGCGAGCAGTCCCAGGTTTTTCCCGGCGCGCCCCAGGGGCTGGTCTTTCCCGGCGACCCCGGCGTGCCGCGCTCGCTGGCCCCGGCGCGCAACAATTTTTCTCCGCGGCTGGGCATCGCCTATTCGCCAGCCTTCACCGCGCCGCTGCTGCGCTCGCTCGCCGGCGCTCCAGGACAAACCAGCATCCGCGCCGGCTACGGAATCTTCTATACCGCGTATGAAGGTTTGTCGGCCGGCATCATGAGCGCCAATCCGCCCTACGGCTTCACGTACACCAGCGCCACGCCGCCGCTCTTCGCTTCCCCCTTCACGGTGGCGGCGACTGGGGACCGTGAGGGATCCATTTCCGCTGCCCAAGGTGCCCTACGGCGCCAGCCGCTCCAACCCCAACGCGACCGTCGACTGGAGCCGGTTCGAGCCGCTGGTTGGCGTTCCCGCCGTTGACCCGCGCGACGTCACTCCCTACGCGGAGCATTGGATGCTCTCGGTCGAGCGGCAATTCGGCAGCTCCACGCTGGCCACACTCAGCTATGTGGGAGCCGCGGCGCACCACCTGCTGGTGCTCGAAGAGGCCAACCCCGCCGATCCGGCGCTCTGCCTCACGCTAGCCGCGGAATACGCCGCCGGCCTGAGCACGACCAATTGCGGCCCCTTCAACGAGCAAGCCGCGCGCACTGGATTCGAGCAGCCCAATCATAGCTTTCCCTTTGGCAGCGTCGAATTGCAGCGCACCATCGCCAATTCAAGCTACAACGCTTTCGAAGCCTCCGTCACCGAGCGCCTTCATGGTCTCGATCTGCTGGCCAGCTACACCTGGTCGAAGTCCATCGACCAATCCGCCGGCCTGCCCGAGCCGGTCAACCCGGTGAACCCCTCGCTGAGCCGCGGGCTGTCGGCCTTTGACCTGCGCCACAACTTCGTCGCCAGCTTCCGCTACCAAGTGCCGGCTCCAGCGGCAGCCGGACTGCTCCATGCAATCGGTTCCGGCTGGGCGCTGTCCGGAATTGCGCGCTTCACCACCGGGTTGCCGGTCACGCTCGTCAACAACAACGACACCTCGCTGCTGGGCACCATCCCCAACGGCATCAACAACAACGGCGTCGACACGCCCGACTGGAGCGGCAAATCGCTCCATCTCAACCTGAATCCACGCGGTGGCGCGCCCGTCTTCGACTCGACCCAACTCACCCTGCCCGCGCTCGGAACCATGGGCACCGCGCGCCGCCGCTTCTTCTCCGGTCCGGGAATGGAAAACCTGGACGCGGCTCTCGCGCGCACGATTTTACTGCGGCCGGAAAAGACCCTGGAACTCCGCGCGGAAGCATTCAACGTCGCCAACCACACCCAATTTTTCGGCGCCGCCAGTGTCGAAGGCAATCTCTCCAGCGGAAGTTTCGGAACGGCGGTCAGTTCCATGCCGCCGCGCCTGATGCAAATGGCTGTGCGCTACCGGTTCTGAGAAAGCCGAATGAACGGCGTCACCCTGCCCGCGCGGCGTAAAAACTCAACGCCGCGTCGCCCTGTTCGAGCAGGCGCGTGCGTTTGAGCGCGCCGTAGCGGTCGTCGAGCCGCTCCTTTCGCCGATGCTCGGCGATCACCACGCCGTCTTCGGCGAGCAGCCCCCGCGCCGCGCCGCCCAGCAACCCCAGCCCCAGCAGCCCCAGCGTCGATGCGTACTCCTCAGCCGCATCGTAAGGAGGATCGAGGAAAACTACTTCGTAGCGATCTGGCTTTGGAACCTCAGCCGCGCGGCGCAGAAATGCGGCCACACTGACCGGATGAATGCGAAACCCCGCCGCCAGTCCCAGTTTTTCGAGGTTTCCGCGCAGAACCTTCAGCGCCGCCGGAGATTTTTCCACAAACTCCACCCGCGCCGCGCCGCGGCTGAGCGCCTCGATGCCCACCGCGCCCGAACCGGCATACAGATCCAGAAAAGCCGCTCCTTTTGTACCGGGCGCCATGCGCGCGGTCAGCACATTAAAGAGGGTTTCGCGCAGCCGGTCGCTGGTCGGCCGGGTGGCCAACCCCGGCGGAGCCTGGAGCGTGCGGGAACGGAGCAATCCGGCAATGATGCGCATCAGGGACCAGCATACAAGCGCATCGTGGTTCGGGAACAGGGCCCGACCCTCTACAATCAATTTGTATGCGAGGCTGGACAATCCCGTTGGGCCGTTGGATGGGCGTGGAACTGCGCGTCCATGCTTTTTTCCCGCTTCTGGCCGTCCTTTGCCTGGTCCTCAATCCGGCCAACGGGGCGGCGCGCAGCCTGGCCCTGTTTCTGATGGTTGTCTTCGCCGTGCTGGTGCGCGAGACGGCGCGGGTGCTGGTGGCTGCCTGGCTGGGATTGAGGCTGCGCGCCATTCTGCTGTTGCCCATCGGCGGACTGTTTGCCTACGCCGATCCGGAGAGCCAGGAAGGCTCCAGCCAGGGCGGCGGGCAGTTTGCCATGGCTTTGGCCGGTCCCCTGGCCAACCTGGTCACCGCGCTGCTGCTGGCCGCGGCCTTTCTGGGCGCCAGCTGGAAACATCAATCTGCTGGCCCAGCCGTGGATCTCGTCCGCCTGGCTGGTGCGCAGTATGGTTTGGATGCAGGCGGGTCTCGGCGTCTTGCACCTGCTGCCGGCTTACCCTCTGGACTGCGGACGGCTGCTGCGCGGCAGCTTTGCCCGCAAGCACGGCTTTGCTCCCTCCGTGCGCGCCGCAGGAGGCTTGAGCCAGGTGCTGGCGCTGGCCGCCATGGTGGCCGGCATGTTGCTGCAGACCCCGTGGCTGATCATCGCCGGATTCTTCATCATGATCGGCGCGCAGATCGAGGACCAGGGCGTCTTCTTTCAAACGGTGGTGGACACCGTGCACATGCGCGAGGTGATGCTCACAGACTTCGCCACACTCTCGCCCTCCGATACTCTGTCGGACGCGCTGGTGCGCTGCGTCCACTCTCTGCAAGAGGATTTTCCTGTGGTGCGCGGCCCGCAATTGGTGGGCATCATCAGTCGCCAGCGCATTGTGGACGCGCTGCGCAACGACGGCAACGGCTACGTGCAGGCAGCCATGTCCAAAGCCTTCCAGGTGGCGCGCCCCGAAGACACGCTGGGAACCACTATCCGCCGCATCACCGCCGGCCGCGGGCTGGCCCTGATTCCGGTCACGGACAGCGGACGCGTGGTGGGCATTGTCAGCGTGCAAAATCTGATGGGCTCCATGTCGCTCTTGGCCGAGCAGCGCCGCCTCCAGCGCCTGAAGTCCGGAGACTGAGCGTGTCCGCGGCCGACGACCAGGAAGTGCCGCTGGCCCCCGGGCTTTACCTGGTGGCGACGCCTATCGGCAACCTGGGCGACATCACCCTGCGTGCGCTCGATGTGCTCCGCCGCGCCGATCTGATCGCCTGCGAAGACACCCGCCAGACCCAGAAGCTGCTCAACCACTTCCAGATCACCACCCCCACCCTCAGCTGCCACCAGCACAACGAGCATCAACGCGCCTCGGAGCTGATGCAGGCCCTCCGGACCGGCAGCCGCATCGCCGTCGTCTCCGACGCTGGAATGCCGGGCATCAGCGACCCCGGAAGCTGGCTCACGGCCGAGGCCATTGCCGCTGGCGTCGCCGTCATTCCCATTCCCGGAGCCAACGCGGCGCTCAGCGCGCTGGTCGCCTCTGGGCTGCCCACGGGCGAGTTTCACTTTATCGGATTTTTGCCGGAAAAAGCCGGCGCGCGGCGAACACGGCTGGAAGAATTGGCGGGCGAGGTGCAAAATGCCGGCGCCCCGCGAACCCTGGTCTTTTACGAGGCGCCGCACCGCATTCTGGAGACTCTTGCCGATCTGGAAAGCATCTTTGGCCCCGCCGTACGCACAGTCGTGGCTCGCGAACTGACCAAGATCCACGAAGAATTTCTGCGTGGAAGCGCGGCCGAGGCGCGCGCCGACCTGGCCGCGCGCGACCGTATCCGCGGCGAGATCACTCTGCTGGTGGAAGCGCGGCCCCACACGCTCACCCAGGGAGAAGCTGAAAGCAGCGTTCCGGTGAAGATTGCCGAGCGCATCGCGCGTCTCCAGGCCGAGTCCGCCTCCGAAGCTCCCCTCGACGAAAAGGAAGCCCTCAAGCGGCTGGCGCGTGAGCTGGGCCGGTCGAAGAGCGAACTCTACCGCGAACTGCAGCGGGAGCGCGCGCGGCGGCGCTAGGAGTTTGTTGAAAAGCCTGATTAAAAGGCAGGACGTGTCAGGGCACGACTTTAGTCGTGCCGCTAAGTAGTTGAAAATAGGACGCGGGCTTTAGCCCCTGCATGCTGTTTGTTAACGAATCGCTCCGCCTCGGATGCCTTTTCAACAAGTTCTTAGAGTCCATTTGCTCCTGGTCTACCGGATCAGCCTCGCGCGCAGGGCGCCCAATCCGGCGTGCATCAGCGTGCAGCTTGAGCTCCGGTCGCACTTGTAATGGATACTGACGGGATAGTCCTGCCATGCGGAATCGGCGCTGGCTGTCGTCTGATAGGAATTGAAGGTCTTTCCTCCGCGGGTTTGGATGATGCCGCGCGCGGGGTCGAACGTGACGATCGCATCATCTCCTTCGATCGAGAAGGGCAGCAGCTTGATCGCGGATTTGGGCGCCTTTCTCCCGTGCGCTCCGGCCGAAAGGCGCTCAGCCTCGGCCCGCGCCTCTCTTTGGCGCACGAGCAACTCATCCTGCGTGGCAAGCGATGGAAAATCGGTGGAAAAGCTCCAGCTCACTGCGTGCTCATAGGCCTTTGCCGAGCAGGGAATCGGGCCTTGCGCCTGAACAGCCGCGATTTGCCCATCCGCGTCCACCTGATTCTGGAAGACGTCCTTCCCCAGCTCCCGCTCGGCTTGCTGAGCCGCGGCCAGCTCATCGCCAGCCTCTGTCAGCTCGGCGTTGCGGGCAGTATCTTCCATCATTCTTCTCGCTTCGTTAGCCGGAAGATTCGCCGCCGCGCCCACCGCATCCCGGGCATCGTATTTCAGTGCGATCTCCCTGGAGCACAGCACAAAGCCTTCGGGATTCAGCAAGTGAATCTGCACGGAAAGCGGACTGGGCGAATGCGCGACCGCCAGCGCAAATTCCACCTGCCGGAGCGCATCGGCGGGTTCGATTCTCAACCGATAGTCGAGCTGTTTGTCCCATTCGACAAACAAATGCCCCTTCAGCCCGGAGGCCTCGGAAGTTACCCATCCCAGGTCGTAGCGCCCGTCCGGGCTGCCCGTAGACCACAAAACGACAGCGAGGACGACTCCAATCAAGACGCCGAAGCCCACGCCCGCCGCGGCATAGACCCTCGTCGGGCTTTCGGCGAATTTCCGCAGCCGTTCAACCCACACCGCGCGGAAGGATGGCCG
>CAWBHO010000102.1:0-6490 GCA_963788415.1 uncultured Acidobacteriaceae bacterium
GAATACGCCTACGTGACCAATGGCGGGAGCGATACCGTCAGTGTCTTCGACGTGGTCAATCTGCGTTTGGATCGTGAAATTGCGGTCGGCCAGCATCCTGTCGCCGTGGCCGTCAGCCCCAGCCGCAACGAGGTCTACGTGGTCAATGAGGGCGCGGGGCAGGGGGGTGCGCCGGGGTCGGTGACGGTCATCAATGCCGAAAGCAACACCGTCGCCGCTACCATCCCCGTCCAACGCAAGCCGGTCTCGATCGAAGTCGATCCCGCCGGAAACTTCGCTTACGTGGCCAACTCGGGCTCGAATACCGTCTCCATTCTCGATCTCAAGGCGCGTCGCGCGGTCGAGAGCGTCGAGGCCGGCGAAGAGCCGGTGGCAGCTCGCCTCTCGCCCGATGGCATGTCGCTGGTGGTGGCCGATTTGCGCGGCAACTCGGCCACCATCCTCAATCCGGCCATCGGCCCGGAGGCCGGCAAGGTGCGGGCCGTCTTTGCGGGCTGCCCTGGCGCTTCCGATGTGGTGATTCTCCCCGACTCCTCGAAGGCCTTCCTGGCCTGCTCGGCCGGTCACCAGTTGATGGCCATCGGCCTGGCTCAAACCAAGGTCAACCCCGCGCAGCCGGACCGTATCGAGGCTCTGCTCGACGTGGGCCGCGGGCCGGTTCAGCTCTCCCTCAAGCCGGATGGCGGCGAGATGTTCTCCATGAACTCCCTGGCCGACTCCATCTCCGAGGTGGTCACCAGCACGGATGACGTCGGGGGGGCTTACACGATTGGAGAGGATCCGGTGCGGGGTCTCGTCTCGGCCGACAATGCGCTGCTCTACGTGGCGAATTTCCGCTCCCAGTACATCACCATCTATGCGATCAACGACAGCAAGCGCGCAGGCTCGATCCACGTCGGCGACGGCCCCTTGGCGCTGGCGTTCTCCAAATCCGGCTATCTGCTGTTTGCTGTCGATGCCCGCTCGGCCGACGTCGCCGTGGTCCGTACCGGCTTGGGCTCGCTCTTTACGCTGCTTCCCACCGGCCGCGCGCCCAACGCGATCGCGATCAAAGCGTTCAAGCTGCCGTGAACGGGCAGGAGCCTGCTGGCCAGCGGGCGTGCTCGGGCGCCTGAAGGCGGGCGCGGAATTTCGACCGGCGCAGACCAGGCGGCTGGCGGAGGCGGAAAGCAATGGCGTGCGACGATCAAGACTTTGAGCCCGGCGGGCTGATGTGCGGCTTGGGCTGCTTCGTCTTTCCTGACTTTCGCGCGAAATTGAACTGGGACTTGGTTTTGGTTCAGCTTCGTTTGCTCCACAGGCGGGGGTGTGCTAACCTTGATTTCTGAGCCGTAATCCGCGCGGCGGTTTAGTGTGTCCGTGCGGAGTTTTCAGATCTCGGGGACGGCTTCCGGGTGGAATGGGCTGGCGTAGCTCAGCTGGTAGAGCATCTGATTTGTAATCAGAGGGTCGGGGGTTCAAATCCCTTCGCCAGCTCCACTTTGAGAAGACCGAAAGCGAGGCGTGAAGCGGCCAAGGGTTTTTCCGGCGTTTGGGTTTTCAGGCGCCGGGCCTGTCCTCCGCGGTGATCCCACTGAGGTGCATGCTCCAAAATCCCGGAAATTCTTCGGGCAGGACTTGATGTGCTGGAGCGGCACGTGCGAACGGGTTGAAGCGTGGGAGCGGGTGGATCGAGCGGGATCTCCGGCGGCAGGTTTCCGTTGCCGGGGTGAATAGGCACAGGTGGCCGAGCGGTTAATGGCAGCAGACTGTAAATCTGCCGCTCCTTGGAGCTACGGAGGTTCGAATCCTCCCCTGTGCACCATGATTTGAGCAGCGGGTTTTGCGCGGAGGGCCTGGGCGGCATGAGTTTGTATCGGGCCGGGCAAAAACGCGCGATGGAGAGCCTTCGCAGCAGCGGTCCGGAGTTGGACCGGAAATACTGGATTGCTCTCGGGCTGTACGCGGTGCTGGCGGCGCTGTCTTGGTTTACTCTTGGCGAGGGGGTTGTCTTCGTGGAGGGCAGGCCGGTTCAGTTGCGGCTGCTTCCGTTGATTGTTTTGGGCGGGTTGGCCCTGCGCACCGTGATTGCCCACCAGGCGGAGAAGATTCGCCGCGACCGGGACGGAAGCGACAACAAGACCCGCTAGAATGTTGTACGAGGCTGATGTAGCTCAGTTGGTAGAGCACTCCCTTGGTAAGGGAGAGGTCACCGGTTCAAGCCCGGTCATCAGCTCCAGAAATTCGGCTATCAGCTATCAGCTATCAGCTATCAGCTTTTCGCTTGTGCATCGGTGGAGAAAGCCGTTTCGGCTGGCACGAGCAGGGGGAAGCTGAAGGCAGAAAGCTGAGAGCTAAAGGCTGTAACGGGCGGGAGTAACTCAGTGGTAGAGTCACAGCCTTCCAAGCTGTTGGTCGCGGGTTCGATCCCCGTCTCCCGCTCCAATCTCTTCTCTCCGGCGAATGGTTTTTGTTGCCGGGACGACAGAATTTGAAGTGGATGGAAGGGCTGAGCGAGCCCGTTGCGAGGCAGGAAATGAAGTTCGAGCAGGCGACGATCGCCGTAGAAGATGAAAAGGGATACGCCGAGCTCTTTGCGCGTGTCGAGACGGCCTTTGACCCGCGGGATGTGGAAGTTTTCCTGAGCCGCGTGGGCCGGTCAAAGCTGCGCATTCGCGACTTTGAGGGCGTTTTGCAGCGCGAACTGTTGGGCAAGGGCGCCGAGGGGCTTTATCTGGCGCTGCCAGTCTCGGACCGGGCATTGACTCGTGAGCGCTATCTGCAAAAGGTGGAAGCGGTACTGCCGGAGCTGCGGCAGCGTTATTTCAAGGTGTACGTCAGCTATTGAGGCGCGATTTGCAGGCTTTTGCACGTCCTGTTCTCGATGCGACAGGGAAAAAGTCTAACGGAAGGGACTGAAAGATCATGGCGAAGGAAAAGTTTGATCGCACGAAGCCGCATGTGAACGTGGGAACGATCGGTCATATTGATCACGGCAAGACGACGTTGACGGCGGCGATCACGAAGGTATTGCAGAAGCACAATCCGAAGAACCAGTTCCGTTCGTTCGATTCGATCGACAACGCGCCGGAAGAGCGTGAGCGGGGCATCACGATTGCGACGGCGCACGTGGAGTACGAGACGAAAAACCGTCATTATGCGCACGTGGACTGCCCGGGTCACGCCGACTATATCAAGAACATGATCACCGGAGCGGCGCAGATGGACGGCGCGATTCTGGTGGTGGCGGCGACGGATGGGCCGATGCCGCAGACCAAGGAGCACGTGTTGCTGGCGCGGCAGGTGGGCGTACCGTGCGTGCTGGTGTTTTTGAACAAGTGCGACGCGGTGGAAGACCCTGAGCTGATCGATCTGGTGGAGATGGAAGTTCGCGAGCTTCTGGGCAAGTATCAGTTTCCGGAAGACGCGCCGGTGATTCGCGGCTCGGCACTGGGCGCCCTGAACGGGGAGCCGGAGTGGGAAGCGAAGATCGACGAGCTGATGGAGGCGGTGGACACGTATGTTCCGCGTCCAGACCGTGCGGTGGACAAGCCGTTCCTGATGCCGATCGAAGACATTTTCTCGATTTCGGGCCGGGGCACGGTGGTGACGGGGCGGATCGAGCGGGGCAAGGTGAAGGTGGGCGAGGCTTGCGAGATTGTGGGCTTCCGGGAGACGCGCCAGACGGTCTGCACGGGCGTTGAAATGTTCAAGAAGCAGTTGGACGAGGGGATGGCGGGCGATAACGCGGGGATTCTTCTGCGCGGCATTCCGAAAGAGGATGTGGAGCGCGGGATGGTGCTGGCCAAGCCTGGCTCGATCACGCCGCACACGAATTTCAAGGGTGAAGTGTACGTGTTGAGCAAGGAAGAGGGCGGCCGCCACACGCCATTCTTCAAGGGCTACCGGCCGCAGTTCTACTTCCGGACGACGGATGTGACGGGCGTGGCGGAGCTTCCCGAAGGCGTGGAGATGGTGATGCCGGGCGACAACGTGCAGTTGACGGTGGAGCTGATTACGCCGGTGGCGTTGGAAAAGGGTCTTCGCTTTGCCATCCGCGAAGGCGGACGCACGGTGGGCGCCGGCACGGTCTCGGAGATTATCAAGTAGGACAGCTTTCAGCTCTCAGCCGTCAGCTTACGGCGCGAGTTCGAAGCTGATGGCTGATGGCTGACAGCTAATAGCTGAAAGGATTTGAGAGATGCGGGAAATTGTTACATTGCAGTGCACTGAGTGCAAGGAGCGGAACTACTCAACGACCAAGAACAAGAAGACGACCACTGGCCGCCTGGAGTTCAAGAAGTTCTGTAACCGCTGCCGCAAGCACCAGCCGCACAAGGAAACGAAGTAGGGCAGCTTCTAGCCGCTAGCTTCTAGCTTTCTCAGAGGTGGTTGCGAGGTTTTCGCACTCCACCGGACGGGCTAGAAGCTGAAAGCTAGCAGCTAGAAGCTGCTTTTAGGGGCGTAAGCTCAACGGTTAAACTGTCGGTCTCCAAAACCGAACTTGGGGGTTCGAATCCCTCCGCCCCTGCCAGATTGAGTCCCTGATCGAGTCAGGGAGCGCGCGGCCCAGAGCCGGGCGCGAAGGAAATGGAAGTATGGGATCCAAAGCAGCAATCGTGAACGGCGAAGAGCGGCCGTCGCCGTCAAAGCGGAAGAATCCGGACCCGGTGATCGAAGTGGTTCGGCAGCGTGCGCGGCGTGTGGGACGAGTTCACACGGTTTTTGACCGATGTGCGCGCAGAGATGCGCAAGGTGGTGACTCCCTCGCGCAAGGAAGTGCAGACTACGACCACGGTGGTGATCATCGCGGTTTTTCTCTTCGGCGCGTACTTTTTCGTGGTGGATGTGATTTGCTCCTTCGCCATGGCAGGCTGATGCACAAAGTTGGGCGGACTGCAGTAGGCAGTTGAGCCGCGAAACGAGAGCAAAGATGGCAGAGGAATTGGAACAACCCGCACAGGTAACCGAACAAGTGGCCGAACAGACGCCGCCGGAGCGGAACGAGCGCTTCAAGTGGTACATTCTGCACGCCTACTCGGGCTTTGAGCGCAAGGTGCGCGAGTCGATCGAGAGCCGGGTGCAGGCCTTTGGGCTGGGCGACAAGGTGGGCCGGGTGATGATTCCCACTCGAGCCCGTAACCGAGATTGTGAATGGCAAGAAGCGTACCGTGGAGAGGGTTTTCCTGCCCGGCTACGTGTTGGTGGAGATGGACCTGGATAACAACCTGTGGCATGTTCTGAAGGACACGCCCAAGGTGACAGGTTTTCTGGGTACGGGCGACAAGCCGGTGGCGCTGTCGGAGGAGGAAGTGAGCGGGCTGCTCTTCCGCACCGAGAACTCCAAGGACAAGCCGCGGCTGAAGATCAAGTTTGAGAAGAACGAGCAGGTCCGCATCACGGACGGGCCTTTTGCCAACTTCAACGGCGTGGTGGATGAGATCAACGAAGATCGCGAGACGATGAAGGTCATGGTGACCATCTTCGGGCGATCGACCCCGGTCGAGCTGGAGTTTGGCAAGGTGGAAAAGATTGAGTAGTTGGTTCAGCTTCTAGCTACTAGCTTCTAGCTTCTAGCCGGAGCGCCCACCTAGCGGACGCTGGTTAAAGCAAACGCTAAAGCGCCAACACCAAAATTTGCAGAAGGAATGACCAGCTAGTAGCTAGAAGCTAGGAGCTAGAAGCTGGTTCCGAAGGAACGATCATGGCACCTCCGAAGAAAATTACGGGTTACGTCAAGCTGCAGATTGTTGCCGGCAAGGCTACGCCGGCGCCGCCGGTTGGCCCCGCGCTGGGTCAGGCGCAGGTCAACATCATGGAGTTCTGCAAGCAGTTCAACGCGCGCACCTCGAACAAGGAGATGGAAGGGCTGGTGATTCCGGTCGTCATCTCGGTGTATGCGGACCGCAGCTTCAGCTTCATCACCAAAACGCCTCCAGCGCCGGTTCTGCTGCTGAAGGCGGCCGGTATCCCCAAAGGTTCCGGTACGCCCAACAAGGAAAAGATCGGCAAAGTGACCGAAGCGCAGGTGCGCGAGATTGCCACGCAGAAGATGCCCGATCTGAACGCCTCCTCGGTGGAGACGGCCATCAAGAGCATCAAGGGCACGGCCCGTTCGATGGGCATCGATGTGGTGGCTTAGAGCAGAACCAGAGTCCCTGTGTCCTGTTCAATTCATGCGAGGTCGCCGCTCCCTGATGGTCGCGTCAACTTAAGTGAACCGCTTTCGGGATACACCAACTCTGGTTCTGCTATAAGCCGAGCCCGTTTCGCTTTACGAAGGGCCTTCTCCCAGGGGAAGGCCCTTCGGCGTTTTCGGCATCAGCGATGAAGATGACGGCAGGAAAGTGTCTCGACGGCGCGTCAGGCGATGGCCGGCAGCACGTCAGCGGGCATGCACTCTTCGGCACGGAGGTTCAGTCGGCAGCCGTGTTCTCTTCTTCAGGCCAAAGCGGCGGCTGCACGGCGCGGATTCTCTCGTGTCGTAGGTCGGCAAGAATTCTCAAGCGAT
>CAWBHO010000103.1:0-9674 GCA_963788415.1 uncultured Acidobacteriaceae bacterium
GCGGCGATCCGGACGCAATCCGGCAGGTGAAGGCCTTTGCGCGCGCGTTCAACCTGAAGGTCGAGGACGACCCGACGCAGACGCTGCGGCGGACGGTGCGGCTGACGGGAACGGCGGCCGATCTCCAGAAAGCGTTTGGTGTGGTATTGCATCAGAAGACCATCGATGGGGCCGAGTACCGGGTGCGCGAGGGAGCGATTCAGCTTCCGGCTTCATTGGCCGGCTTGGTGGAGGCTGTGCTGGGGCTGGATAACCGGCCTCAAGCGCAGCCGCACTTTCTCCTCTTCAAGCCTTTTGCCGGAACCTCAGCCCCCACGAGCTATACCCCGCCTCAGGTTGCCGAAGCGTACAGTTTTCCAGCCAACGCCAGCGGAGCCGGCCAGACCATCGGACTCATCGAGCTCGGGGGAGGATACCGGCAGGCCGATCTGACGGCCTGGTTCAAGACGCTGGGCCAGACTGCGCCAGCGGTCACCGCAGTCAGCGTGGACGGAGGAAAGAATGCGCCATCGACGGCCACGAGCTCGGATCCGGAGGTGATGCTGGACATCGAGGTCTCCGGTTCGGTGGCGCCCGGATCAAAGATCGCGGTCTACTTTGCGCCCAACACGGATCAGGGGTTTCTGGACGCGATCACCACGGCGGTGCACGACACGGCCAATCAGCCGAGCGCGATTTCCATCAGCTGGGGCGGGCCGGAGTCGAGTTGGACCCAGCAGGCGATGACGGCCATGGACGCCGCTTGCCAATCGGCCGCCGCGCTGGGAATCACGATTACGGTTGCGGCCGGCGATAATGGGTCAACGGACGGAGGAACCGGCAACAACGTCGATTTTCCGGCGTCGAGCCCCCATGTGCTGGCCTGCGGAGGGACGGAACTGAACGCCAACGGAGCGACGATCGTCTCCGAAGTGGTGTGGAACGAACTGGCGAACAACGAGGGCGCGACGGGCGGCGGCGTGAGCACTGTCTTCGCCCTGCCGAGCTGGCAGGCAAACGCTAACGTCCCGGCTGCGACCGTCAGCACAGGCGGCCGCGGAGTGCCGGATGTGGCTGGCGACGCCGACCCGGCGACGGGCTACTCGATTCGCGTGGACGGCCAGACGGGCGTGTACGGAGGAACGAGCGCGGTGGCGCCGCTCTGGGCCGGGCTGGTCGTGGTGGCCAACCAGCAGCTTGGGGCCAAGGTGGGGTTTCTGCAGCCGGCGATGTACGCCGCCAAGGCTGCCAAGGCGTTCAACGACATTACCCAGGGCAACAATGGGGCCTTCTCAGCCGGGCCGGGCTGGGACGCCTGCACCGGCCTGGGTTCGCCCGTTGCAGCCAAGCTCATTCCGCTGCTGGCGCCCGCGGGTGCGAGCGGCAAGCGCCCCGCAAAGCCGCCCGTGAAAAAGGGGAAGAAGCCGGTCAAAAAGGCGGCCACGAAGCCCGGCAGGTAGATGCACTGCAAGGGATGAGGTTCTCTGCCAACCAATGCCCGCCTGAATGCCGCAGCCTTCAGGCGACCTCGTTTTGGTGGCGCGAAAATGATTGAAAAAGCTGCGAAAAAACGCTACAAACTTGAGTGATGGCCGATCCTCTCTTCTCCGAAGGCGGCCCTTGTCAGTAAACCCGCTCCAGATCATCCCGGACCAGCGATTCCGGGATCCAGCGGACGAACAGGCCATGCCCTGCCTCGAACAGCAATCACGCAAGAAGGAGATTCCCATGCAAAGACGTTGGGTTAAAGCCGCGATCGCGGCCGCTGCTCTGGTTATCGTTGTTTTTGGACTGATCCCACTCCTCATCAACGCCGATTCCTTCCGGCCCAAGGTGGAGGCCCAGTTGTCCAGCTCGCTGGGACGCAGGGTGACGCTCGGCCACCTGAGTTTCTCTCTATTCACCGGCAGCCTGATTGCGGAAAATATCTCCGTGGCCGACGATGCTGCCTTTGCCGCCACGCCATTTTTACAGGCCCGCCGGCTGCATCTTGGTATTGAACTTGGGCAGTTTCTCTTTCACCATCAGGTGCGGATCACGGACCTCACCGTCGATTCGCCTGCGATTCATCTCATCCACGCTCGCAACGGCAGGTGGAACTTCTCCAGCCTGGGCAGCGCCGCCACCCGTCCCTCGTCTGCGCCCCAGCAAGAGAGCGTCATTCCCGCCCTGACCGTTGGCAAGATAAAGATCAAGGACGGAAGCGCCACCATCGCCTCGACTTCCGCGGCTGGCAGGCCGTTCGTGTGCACAGACATTGATCTTGCGATCCAGGAGTTTTCCTTCATGAAGCCGTTTCCTTTCCAGCTTTCGCTGAAGCTGCCGGGCGAGGGCGCATTCCAGCTCAGCGGCACCGCGGGGCCGGTTTCACAGAAGGACGCCTCCGACACACCCTTTCAGGCGACATTGCAACTCAAGCATTTCGATCCGGTTGCGGCCGGTGTTGTTGAACCCGGTCAGGGGATTTCCATGGACGCCGACTTCAGCGCGCAGCTTGCCTCGGACGGAACCAAACTCACCAGTTCGGGGAAGGTCGAGGCTTCGCGGCTTCAGTTGGCGCGTACCGGCTCGCTCGCCGCACAGCCGGTCGATTTGGACTACACGATCAGCGACAAGATGGACGCTCGCAGCGGGCAGGTTTCCAACATTTCGATTCACGCCGGCTCCGTTGCAGCCCATGTGACGGGCAGCTACGAGCTTGGCGGGCCGGCCATCGTGCTGGATCTGCATCTGGCCGCGCCCAATCTTCCCATCGATGCATTGGAGCAGTTGCTGCCCGCCTTCGGGGTGGTCCTGCCAAGCGGCTCAAAGCTCCACGGAGGCACTCTGAGCGCCAATCTCGCCATCACTGGCCCCCTCAGCGCGGCCAATATTACCGGCCCCGTCGAGGTTGACAATACGCAGCTTTCCGGCTTCGATCTCGGCTCCAGGATTCAGGGCATCAACCCGCTGGGGGGAACAAGCGGCGGAACGGAGATCCAGAAGCTGAGCGCGGAGGTGAACTCCTCTCCGCAGTCCACCCAACTCACGAATATCTACGGATCTGTTGCAAAGATCGGAACTGCTACCGGCAGCGGCACCGTTTCTCCCTCCGGCGCGCTTGACTTTCAAATGGTCGCCAAGTTGAATAGCTCATCCCCCGTAGGCGCGGTTGCCAGCGGCGCCAGCAGCGCACTCGGCGGCTTGTTTGGCAAAGGTTCCAGTCATGCGTCAAACAACGGCATTCCGATCACCATCACCGGAACCGCGTCGCATCCAACCATCCGGGCCAACGCGGGCGCGATGCTGAAACAGGCTGTGGGAGGACTGACCGGAGGCTCTTCCGGACAGAAGAAGACCAGTCCGTCGGGAATGCTGAAAGGACTTTTCGGCAAATAGCAAAAGTTCAAAGAGCGAGTTAGAGGCCGCGATCAGCAACAGCCGCGGCCTCTCTGATTGCGCGCGCCGAAATCCTGTTCCCATTCTTTTCCCGCGAGTGACTTAAGTCGCTGAGTGCTGAGCGCTGAGCGAATTACGGTGAGACTGCAAGCCAAACAAGAGAGGAATTCATCACCATGTTTTGCTATCAGTGCGAACAGACCTCGCAGGGCACAGGCTGTCAAACCGTTGGCGTCTGCGGCAAGGATGAGACCACCGCCGCGCTTCAGGATCTGCTGATCCATGCCGCCAAAGGCATTTCCGTTTATGCGCATCAGGCGCGGCTGCTCGGGGCGTCCGACCCGGAGGTCGATGCGCTCACCATCACCTCGATTTACAGCACGCTGACCAACGTGAACTTCGATCCGGAGCGGCTGGCGGCCATGATTCATGAAGCCGTGGCGATGCGCGAGGTTGCGCGCGCACTGTATGAACGCGCGGCGAAGGCCTCTGGCGTCGCGCCGCATAAGTTTGGCGGCGCTGCGGCGTGGACACCGGCGGTGACGCTGGATGGACTGCTGGCGCAGGGCAAGAATCTGCTTTTGCCGGTCAGGTTTCTGGTCGAAAGCAAACAGATTGCCGACCTCAAGGAACTGGTCCTCTACGGGATCAAGGGCGTTTCCGCCTATGCGGCTCATGCGCTGGCGCTGGGCGCGGGCGATCCGCAGAGCTTCGGAAAAATTCACGAGACGCTCGAATTGCTCACCCGCGACCGGCTCACGGCCGATCAACTGCTGGGCGCGGCCTTGGCGGTGGGCGAATTGAACTACCGCGTGATGGAAATTCTGGACAAGGCGCACACCGACACCTTCGGCCATCCGCAGCCGGCGAAGGTGCGGCTGAATGCGCGCAAGGGCAAGGCGATTCTGGTCTCGGGCCACGACTTGCATGACCTGTATGCGCTGCTCGAACAGACCCAGGGGCTGGGAATCCAGGTGTACACCCACGGCGAAATGCTTCCGGCGCACGGCTATCCAAAGCTCAAGGCATTCGAGCACCTGGCGGGCAACTACGGCGGCGCCTGGTATGCGCAAGCCGACGAGTTCGCCGATTTCCCCGGCGCCATTCTCATGACTTCCAACTGCATTCAGCAGCCCAAAACGTCTTACAAGAAGCGCATCTTCACTTCAGGAGCCGTGGCGTGGCCGGATGTGCGGCACATCGCCAATCAGGACTTCACGCCGGTCATCTCCGCCGCATTGCAGGCGCCGGGATACGCCGAGGACGGCGCGGAGGAGGAGATTACGGTTGGCTTCGGCCACAACGCGGTGCTCGGTGTCGCGGACAAGGTCGTCGATGCGGTAAAGGCCGGCGCGATCCGCCATTTCTTTCTGGTGGGCGGCTGCGACGCCGCGCGCGCGGGCCGCAGCTATTACACCGAACTCGCAAAGTCGATTCCGCAGGATTGCGTTCTGCTCACGCTGGGATGCGGCAAATTCCGCTTCAACAAGCTGGAGTTTGGCGAGATTGGCGGACTTCCGCGGCTGCTGGACATCGGGCAGTGCAACGACACCTACTCGGCGATCCAGATCAGCCTTGCGCTGGCCAAGGCCTTCGAGTGCGGCGTCAACGACCTGCCGCTTTCGCTGGTGCTGTCGTGGTATGAGCAGAAGGCGGTCGCGGTGCTGCTGACGTTGCTCCATCTCGGCGTGCGCAATGTGCGCATCGGACCCACGCTGCCGGCGTTTCTGTCGCCGGAGGTGCTCGCGCTGCTGAAGGAGAACTACAACCTGATGGCGATTACCACCCCGGATGCGGACCTGGCGGCCATGCTCGCCTGAAACCGCTTCCAGCACGGCACCCGATGCCCGGAGAGGTTTGCTTCTCCGGGCATCGGCCTTTTTGCAGACTCAAGGACAGCGCCGACCCATTCGTAGTTCAGTTACAACTGGCCTGCTTCCGGGAGCCCATGCAGCAAAGAGCTTTCGCGAATCTCTTCGGTCTTCATGCGCGGACAGCGCACCGGATCCGCCAGCAAGAATGTCGTCGTCAATCTTGCCTTCCTCTGGTTGTTCCGAGCGAAGCCGGCTCCATTTTACTGCTTGGGCAGTTTGACGGGATTCCAGTTGTCGGCGCCGCGCAGAAAGACGGAAGGCGCATATTGTTGAGCCTGTTCGGGCGTCAGAAAATGTGTGTGCGGGTCGCGCTGGTCGGGATGAGCGCCGGGGCCGGTGGAGTTGAACTCCGCGTAGTAAGCGGTGTCGAGCGAGTGCGTTTCACCGGGATGCCATTCGCGCCAGCCGGCCTGATCGATATGATTGCCCATCTTCGTGTTGAGGTAGATCACGGTGGCGTAGGGACGCCAGGGACGGCCGAGATAGACCGGCTGGGTTACTCCGGGATCGGCGATGAGGGTGCAGTGATCGAGGACAAAGCCGGAGTCTTCCGCTGGATAATGCTTTGCCTGCGCTGTGATGAAACCGCCATCATGGGCAGTGCTCTCGATGACGCAATGATCGAAGACCGCCTTGCCGTCACCGAAGATGAAATCGACATTGCCGGCGATGAGGCAATCGGAAAAATACGCCCGCGCCGGTTCGCAATTGTCCCCGTCGGGCGAGCAGTTGCGGCTGCCGGCGTAGACCGTGTCCTGGTTGCCCAGCAGATGTACGTTGTGGAAGACGGCGCGGTCGCCGGTGACCAGCAGCGCGAGGGCCTGCGAGCCCTGATAGAGCTGCGGATGGGTTTGGTTGAAATCGTTTTGGAATGTAATATTGTCAGCCAGAAAATTGTCGCCGGTCACGTTGACCGTGGCCGAATGCAGCGTGCCGCCGTTCTCGCCTGCGTTGCGATCGTCAACGATCACCGTCTTGCCGGGGTCGGCGTCCGCTCCGCGCAGTTCGATGTCCGGCTTGTCGATGGTCAGCACTTCGCGATAGGTGCCGGGCGCGACCAGAATCAGAGCGCCGCCGCTGGCAGGAGCCGCGTCGATCGCCTTTTGAACCGAGTAGAAGTCACCGGTTCCATCGGCCGCGACATAAAGGGTCTTATCCTCTGCTGCAACTTTGCCCGCCAACTCGGGCGCAGTGGCCAGGGAAGGGAAGGGAACGAAGCGCGCCGCGCAGTCCAGCGGCGTTCCGGCGACCGAGCCGGAGGTCTGCAGCACCGTCACGTCCACCCCCGTAGGCTCCAGGTTGCCGCGTTTGCCGCCGATGGTGATCTCCGCGTCTTTTGCAACGAAGGTAGAGTGCGCCTGGTCGTCGGCGAAGACGTTGTCGAGTTTAATGCCCAGCTTGTGCTCGGCGTCAAAGCCGAGAAAAGTGTAAGTTCCGGGCGTGAGCACGTGAATGTCTTCGAGCCTAATGTCGCGATAGATCGGCAGCTTGTCTCCGCTGAAGGTGGTGTAGTAGGGCGTAAACAGAAGTGGGTTGCGGGTATTGCGGATGCACACGTTGCGATAGACGACGCCGTGCACAAAGCCGCCCCGGCTGCGATCCGACTTGATGCGAATGCCGTTGCCGTTGAAGCCGCCGTCGCTGTCAATGGTCAGATCGTCCACCAGCATATGACTCACGCCGCCCTGGGTTCCGCTGCCGATCGACATTCCATGGCCGGTATAAAAATGATTGTGCAGAATCGAAATGTCCGAGGATGGTCCGCCTCGGCCTGCGTTCACTGCTACATTGTCGTCGCCGTTATGAATGAAGCAGTGCTCGATGGTGACGTTGGTCGAGGAGCCGGGATCGATGCCGTCGGTATTGCGCGCAGTCTTCGGGGTCATGATCTTCACGCCCCACGCTGTGAATCCGTTCGTCAGCGAAGTGCCGACATGGGTGCGGGGTGAATTGCGCAGCGTGATCTGATAGATCGTGAAATTGGTCGAGCGGTTGACGGTGATGAGCTGAAAAACATTCTGCGACTTATCGAGGATCTTCGCCTGATGCGCCAGATCCCACCAGGTCACGTCTTGCCCCATCAGTAGGTTGCCGCCGCGGCCGTCGATGGAGCCCTGGCCCATAATGCCGCTGTCGGTCACGCCGTCGGCCATGATCAGCGGCTTGCATCCGCGTCCGCGGCCGTCGGTAAGGATGCCGCAACTGCCAGGGGCGAGATCGTAGAGACGCGGATCGCGCGAGGCGGCCAGCACAGTGTGAGCGGCCACCACCAATGTGACGCCGCTGCGCAGGGCGAGAGGCCCGGTGAGGAAAACAGTACTTCTCTCCGTCGGTGCGCAGGACAACCGCCCTGCCCGGCGCGCAGTTGTCGATCGCCTGCTGAATGCGCGTGGTGTCCAGCCGAGACTCGTCACGCGGGGCAATTACGCCCTGGGGAGCGGCAATATTTGCCTTGAGCGTAAGGCAGGGAGCGGGAATCTCTGGCTCGGTCACGGTACGGGTATCCTGCGCCGAAAGGGCTGCGGCCGAGCACAGAAAGAAAAGGACCAAGAACTCGGAAAAGCAGAAAAGACGCATCTTGAACTCCGATCGGCGCAGCGAAATGCGCGTCTGTAAATCTTTTTCAATTGACTTAGAGGACAGACCACGTACCGGTATCACTTTACAGCAAGACAACCATCCATCGTCAAGGTACGCGAGCTTGGCGGTGCGATCAAAATGCGCATCGTCGTGCAAATATCTGCTTCATAAGGGTAATGTTACGTTCCGCGCCGAGGGTCCTTCCCATTTTGTCCTCTTCACCATCGAGCGGAGAATGAGTTTGCTGGTCTAACCTCTCGAACGATAGAATCACTTCGGAATCCATTTCAGCTGGTCGGACCGCTGAGGAGAGAAAATTACACCATGAGATCTGCCGCGCGTAGCCTTGTCTTCATTTTTCTGCTTCTTTGCTGCATGGGAGGCTTGCAGGCCAGCGCGCAGAGCGACCCGCATTCCGCTGCAAAAATCACGATTGCGCTGGTGGGCGATTCCACGCAGACCAACGTCGCGGGCTATGGGCTGGGTTTCTGCGCCAACCTGACCGGGGTAAACTGCGTGAACGATGCGAAGGGCGGCGCAAGCACCAAGACCTATCGTCAGGATGGCTACTGGGCGAAGGCGCTGGCCGCAAAGCCAGACTACATGCTGATCCAGTTCGGCCACAACGACGAGGCGTCGAAAGAGCACCTGGCGCGGGAGACGAATCTGAAGACCGAGTACCCGGCGAACCTGAAACGCTACGTCGAGGAGGCGCGCGCGAACGGTATTATTCCCGTGCTGGTGACGCCGCTGAGCCGACGCTACTACGGCGCGGACGGAAAGATTCATTCCGACCTGCTGGCTTATGCGGCAGCGATGCGGAAGGTGGCGGCCAAGGAGCACACGCCGCTGATCGACCTGCAGGCCGACAGCATCGCTTATCTGGACACGCTAACACCGGCGCAGGGCCTGGCGCTGGGCATCACGAAGAAGGACGCCGCCGGCAACACCATTCCGGACAAAACGCACCTGAACCTCAAGGGTTCGTACACTTTTGGACGCATGGTGGCCGTGGATCTGGGCAAAGCAGTGCCGGCCTTGGCGCGTTCCGTGAGCAAGACGCCCGCACCGCTGCCTACCGCGGGGGTGCGCAGCATGGCGATCCTGCAAGGCGTGCCGGTGCGCATCGTACTGGCAGGCGATTCAACGGTCAACAGCGGCGGCGGATGGGGGGCCGCATTTTGTGCCCTGATGACGCCCAATGTGGAGTGCATCAACCTGGCGCGCAACGGCCGCAGTTCCAAGAGCTACTACGACGAGGGGCTCTGGGCAGGCGTGCTGGCTCAGCACGCGGATTACATTCTCATCCAGTTTGGCCACAACGATATGCCCGGCAAGGGGCCGCTGCGCGAGACAGATCCGGATACGACCTATGCGGCGAATATGCGCCGCTACATCGAGCAGGCGCGCGCCGCTGGAGCGCGGCCGGTGGTTGTGACCTCGCTCTCGCGGCGCACTTACAAGGACGGCAATCTGGTGCTGGATTTGCAGCCATACGCCGATGCGGCAAAGCGCGTGGCGGCGGAGGAAGATGTTCCGGTGATCGATCTGAACGCCGAGAGCGTGAAGCTGCTGGAGACCGTGAACCAGGAGCAGGCCGACCAGTTCGACGCGGTTGCCCATCCGGATGCGGTGAAGAAAGGTCCGGACCGCACCCACCTGAATGCGGCCGGTGCGGCTCTGTTTGCGCGGATGGTGGCGGACGATCTGGCGAAGGTCTGCCCGGAACTCGGCCCCGATGTGAAGGGCCAGCCGCAATCAAAGTGACTGGCGCAAGTGGTTAAGGTTTCGGCGCGGCGGGCTTCAAGGCCTTGGCGCCGCGGGTATCCGAGTGGTCTGCACGTGGAACCTGGGTCAGAATCC
>CAWBHO010000104.1:0-26867 GCA_963788415.1 uncultured Acidobacteriaceae bacterium
GGTGACCGTCGCTCCGCTTAACATGCGGGCCACTTCATGCGTGCGGGCGCGGTCGTCGAGCAGCAGGATTTGCGTCCTGGTACGGCCGCCGGATTCGCGCTTTTCAACGGCAAAGTGGTGGTCGGCGAAGGCGGCAATCTGCGGCAGATGCGTCACGCACAAAACCTGCTGGCCGCGGCTGAGGGATTTGAGCTTCTGGCCGACGGCCTCAGCGGCGCGTCCGCCGATGCCGATGTCGATTTCGTCGAAGACCAGGGTGCGGGGCGTAGGCATCTTCTTTTTGGGTTGGCGGCGCTCTCTTCCACGCTCACCTTGAGGGCCAGCATGACGCGGCTCATCTCGCCTCCGGAGGCGATCTCATCGAGCGGCTTGAGCGGCTCGCCGGGGTTGGTCGCAATGCGGTACTCGACCTGGTCCCAGCCGCTGGCAGTCCAGTGAGCGTTGCCGGAAGAGATTTCCCCAGCGGATTTTGCCGGCTCTTCGGCCGATTGCGCGCTCGCGCCGGCGGAGTGGACGGCGACTTCAAAGTGGACCTTCATGGCCAGCGAGTTGATCTGGCTTTCGGCCAGTTTGGCCAGCCGGGCTGCGGCCACTTTGCGCTCGTCGCTGAGGGCCTGAGCGGCTCGCCGGTACGCCTTGGCCGCTTCATCGAGATCCGCGCGAAGTGTCTTGAGAATTTCGTCGCGATCCTCGACCTCGGCCAGCTTGCGGGCCACTTCTTCGCCGAAAGCGATCACCTCGGCGATACTCTTGCCATATTTGCGCTTGAGGCGGTCGAGCAGCGCCAGGCGGTCTTCAATCTCCGCCAGCCGCTCGGGCGAAGCGTTGATGCCTTCAGCGTAGTCGCGCAGGCTCATCGCCAGATCGCCGATGGTGGCGCGGGCCGAGGCAAGCTGCTGCGCCGTCTCGGTAAAGCGCCCGTCGTAGCGGGCCAGTTCCTCCACGTTGCGCAAGGCCGAGCGCAAGGCCGCCTCAGCCGATGCGCCGCCCTCGTAAAGCTCATCGAAGGCTCCCATGGCGGCGGCGTAGAGCTTTTCCGCATTGGCCAGAACGTGCTTTTCGGTCTCCAATGCCAGGTCTTCGCCTGCTTCGAGATGCGCGGCCTCGATCTCCTTGCTTTGATAGCTCCACAGATCGACCATGCGCAGGCGGTCCTGCTCGCCCTGGAGCAGCTCGTCGAGTTTGGCGGAGGCATCTTTCCAGCGGGCGTGGGCCTCGGCGGCCGCGTCGGTCGAGATGCCGCCGAAGCGGTCCAGAAGAATACGCTGCTGCGCCTGGTCGAAGCTCGACAGGCTCTCACTCTGGGCGTGTACCAGCGCCAACTCGGGAGCCAGTTGCCGCAGCACGGCCACGGTGGCCGGCTGGTTGTTGACGAAGACGCGGCCCTTGCCCGTGGCCAGAATTTCGCGGCGCAGGATGATGTCGCCGCCCGAGGGGTCGAGACCGTTCACTTCAAGAACGCTTTCGGCGTTGGCCGTGGACTCGAAGACGCAGGAAACAACCGCCTTGTCGGTGCCGTGGCGAACGATCTCCGCCGAGGACTTTCCGCCCATCAGCAGGGCCAGCGCGTCCACCAGAATGGATTTTCCCACGCCGGTTTCGCCGGTGAGCAGGTTGAGCCCCGGACCGAAGACGGCTACAGCATGATCGATGACGGCGTAATTTTCAGCGCGCAGTTCGATGAGCATTCAGAGCTAACCTCATGCAACCGTTCCGATAACGGGATAATGACAGGGTAATGCTTTCACCCGGATAATCCGAGCGCAGCATAGCATGAACGGCGGTGGCCGTGGTTTTCAGGCGGAGCTGGAATGCGTTCCGGGGAACCAGACGCGATAACTTGGAGCCCGGTTCCTCGTCTGATACCGTTGAAGATGAGGTGAAGCCGATTTTGATTGCAGCCTTTATTCTCCAACTGCCTTCGGCCGGCGACGCGGTTCAGGGAACGCTGCCCCCGGCGGCGCAGGGGCCAAGCGAGCTGGTCGAGATGTTCACCAAGAGCGGCCCGGTCGCCATGGCCGTGCTGGTGCTGCTGCTGTTCGCCAGCCTTTACTCATGGACCGCAATTTTGGGCAAGATCTTCATCCTTTCGCAGGGCGACCAGCGAAAGCCGCCGGTTTATTCGCGGCTTCCGCAAGGCCAATCGCCTGCAGGAAATTGCCGCGCTGGCCTCCGAGTGCAAGGCAAGCCCGCTGGCGCAGGTCTTCGAGGACGTGTACGAGACCTACAAGCGGCAGACGGGCGGCTCCGGCCCGCCGCGCAACCTGGTGCCGCTGGAGCGCTCGGCGCAGACCGCGGCCAGCGAGGCTGTGACCGGTCTGGAGCGGCGCATGACCTGGCTGGCGACCATTGCCTCGGTGAGCCCGTTCGTGGGCCTGTTCGGCACGGTGATGGGCATTGTGGACGCCTTCCACGGGCTGGGCACGGAGGGCGCGGCGACGCTGCGCGCCGTGGCGCCGGGCATCAGCGAGGCGCTGATCACCACCGCCGCCGGCCTGTTTGTGGCCATTCCGGCGCTGGTGGCCTACAACCAGTTCAGCGCGCGCATCCGGGTCTTTGCCTCGGCCATCGACGACTTTTGCCGCGAATTGCTGAACTCGCTCGAAGAAATTCCGGTTCGTCCCGCGAGTTCTGCGCGAACGGCGAACGCAGAAGCGGTTCGTGAACCGGCCAGGGATGGGGGCCGGGAGGTGGAGCGTGGCTTTTACAAGTAGCAGCGGTCAGACGCGCAGTTCGCTGGCGGACATCAACATCACTCCGCTGGTGGACGTGGTGCTGGTGTTGCTGGTGATCTTCATGATTTCCGTGCCGGTGCTGCAGTCGGGAATCGAAGTTTCGGTCCCCAAGACACGCACCGTGAAGGAGATTACCCAGCAGCGGATGGTGGTGACCATCAACCGCGATCAACAGGTTTTTTTGAACGACCAGCCGGTGAACCTGAATGCTTTGCCGCAGAAGTTGCACCAGGCGGGGACCGACCCCACGCATCAGGTGATCTATCTGCGGGCCGACGAGCGGGTTCCGTTTGGAGCTTTTGCCAGCGTGATGGACGCCGTGAAGCTGGCGGGAATCACCAACATTTCCATTGTCACCCGGCCGATCGACTCCAGGGCGGCAGGCGGGTTCTAATGAGCCTTCGATGAAGGCGGGTTCTAAGGAACCTCCGGCGAAGGCGCGGTATTGAAAGGGCACGACTTCAGTCGTGCCGCAATGGCTGCAAAATCAATCGGGCTTTAGCCCCTGAGGGAAGGTTTCGAGGCTTATTCAGAGCTTCCCTCAGCGAATCATTTCTCAAGGCAAACCCATGGACGTTCTGCTCGAAGGCAGTGAGCAACTGGAACAGGAACTGACGCCGGAGCCGATCGCTGCTCCCGCGGCAGGATCGCTGTTGTTGCATGCCGCCCTGGCCGCTGTGCTGCTGACGTGGGGTATGCTGAGCGGCCTGTTTCATCACAACCAGTGGGGCGCCATCGGAGCCGGCGGGGCGATTGAGGTAACCATGACCAGCGCGCTTCCCCTGCCCTCCGATCAGCCGCTCAACCAGAATGTGCTGGCCACCGAAACACCCAGCCAGGCGCCGGCCGAGCCCGAGCCCAAGACCAGCCACGCAGTTGACGAGACCGCGATTCCCATCGTCGGCCGGCAGAACAAGCCCCAACAGCAGACGGAGCGCAAGACGCAGCAGCATCAGCCTCCGCCGAAGCCGGACAACCGCGCCCGCTACGGCGAGCAGGCGGGCTCGTCGATGCCGCGGGCGATCCAGGCGCAGGGCTTTACCAACGGCCAGACAACGGTCCACGACAGCAGCTTTGGCTCCCTGTTTGGCTGGTACGTGGAGCAGATCAACCGCAAGATGGCCTCCACCTGGAACCGGTACGAGGTGGACCCGCACACGCCTTCGGGGGCCAAAGCTTACATTCAGTTCGCCATTCACCGCGACGGCACCGTGAGCAACATTCAGATGCAGCAGAGCAGCGGGAGTCCGACGCTGGACAACTCCTGCCTGCGCGCCGCCCAGCGCGTGGATACATTCGGTCCGCTTCCCGCCCAATATAACCAAAACACTGTCATGACGTCTTACTATTGCGAGTATTGAGCCGGAGATCGCCGAACAGGGTTTCACGAGCGGCGAAGTAACTCAGTAGCTCGGAATAAAATGGGGTGGTGGACAGTGTGGACGCCGCCTGAGATCCGTAAGCTGCGTGGTTCTGCCAAGGAACTGCTCCAAAATCCGGAGTTTCCCAGGATGATCCGCACGTTGAAGCGAGGAAGGATTGCGCATTGCATGAAGTTTCACTCCCGGATTACCCCTTTTTTGCTGATCGTTTTAGCGTTACTGGCCGTCGCGGGCGCGCAGGCGCAGGATTGGATTCATACCGGCTCCAACCTGGGCAATAACCGCATTCGGCTGGCCGCGGCGGACTTCAAACCGGTGGGTGGCGACCCGCAAACGCCAGCACTGAAGGCGGTTTTTGACGCCACGCTGTTTTCCGACCTTCAAAACGCCGGCATCTTCGACATGGTCTCGAAGAGCATGATCCCGCAGGCCATGCCCGGTTCGCCCCAGGAAATCAATCTCGCGCAGTGGTCGGCGGCGCCCTCGAATGCGGCCATGGTGGCCTACGGCGCGCTCTCGGCCACCAATGGTCGGCTGGTGGTCTACGGCTGGCTCTTCGACACCAGCAATGCCGCCAATCCCCAGGTGCTGGCCCAGCAGTACAACGAGGCGGCCAGCGAAGAGATGGCTCGGACCATCGCGCATCGCTTCGCCGACGCGATCATCCTGCGCCTCGGCGGCGGCATCAACGGCATCGCCGAAACCAAGATTTACTTTGTCAGCTCGCGCACCGGCACCAAGGAAATCTGGGGCATGGATTACGACGGGCAGAACCAGCATCAGATCACCCACCTGGGCACCATTTCGCTCTCGCCGCGCATCTCGCCCGATAACTCGCGCATCGCCTTTGCCTCCCTGGGCCACAACGGATGGGATGTCCGGATGTACTCGCTGGAACTGGGACGCGTGGTGAGCTTTCCGGCGGGCACGGCCGGGGGAAGCAACCAGTCTCCCGCATGGTCGGCAGACGGAACCAAGATTGCCTTCTCCTCATCGCGCTCCGGCGATCCGGAGATCTGGGTAGTCGATGCCGAGCGGCGGCAATCTGCGCCGGGTCACTTACTTCCGCGGGCCCGACGTGTCGCCTGCCTGGAACCCGCGCACCAACGCTCAAATTGCCTGGGTGAGCGGACGCACCGGCCTGCCGCAGATTTACATCATGGATCAGGACGGCTCGAATGTCCTGCGGATGACCGACGGCGGCTACGCAATCTCGCCGTCGTGGTCGCCCAACGGACAGTTCCTGACCTTCAGTTGGAATCGCAAATACGGCCCCGGCGCACCCGGCGGGCAAGACATCTACGTGATGGACATTGCCAGCAAGCGCTGGCTGCAATTGACCCACGAGGCCGGCAGCAACGATTTTCCCTCGTGGGCGCCGGACGGCCGGCACATCGTCTTTGAACGCGCCATCGGCGGGCGCAGCCAGATCTGGTCGATGCTGGCCGACGGCACCGACCAGCAGCAACTGACCCGCACGGGCAATAACTTCATGCCCAATTGGAGCTTTCAGTGATGCGCGGATTTTTGAACGGCGTCCCGATGAGCCGCAACTTTGGACTGCCTGGTTTTTTGCACCGTTCTATTGCTGCCATCCTCCGGGCAACTCGCCCGGAAGGGTAAGGCTGAATCGGCTCGGCGACGCTGCATTCGTGCACGGTTCGAATTGCTTAGTTGGCCCAAATGGTTGTGTTTTCGAAAGGAAGACAGGCCAAAGCCTTTGCATTTCAGACAATTTTTCGGCGTCTTTCCCGCGTCCTTATCCGGCCACGAGGGAAAGATACAGAGGAAGGGCCTGAAACCCAAATGAGACAAAGGCCAATTCCAGCGGAAAGCACGCTCGGATCTTTACGGAGGAGTAGTTCATTGAAACAGAATTATCGCATTCTCGTTCCTGTTGTTCTTGCGGTGGCCTTGGTGGCAATTGCGGGTTGCAAAAAGAAGCAGGCTCCGCCGCCAGCAGAGACGGCTCCTGCGGCTGCTACCGCGCCCGCGCCGACCGCGCAGCTCACAGCCACGCCCACCGCGGTTTCGGCCGGCGATCAGGTTCAGTTGAGCTGGCATACGACCGATGCCACCTCCGCCTCCATCGACGGCATCGGCGATGTGCCCACCGCGGGCGTCAAGACCGTAACCCCCACCGTATCGACCACCTACACCCTGGAAGCCAAGGGCGACGGCGGCACAGCTGAGGCCAGCGCCAGGGTGACGGTCAGTGCGCCGCCGGCAGTTGCCGTGCCCACCAACACCATGACCGCGGAAGAAGAGTTCCAGGCCAATGTGCAGCCCATCTTCTTCGATTACGACGTCTACAGCATTCGCGCCGACGCCCAGGACACGCTATCCAAGGACGCCAGCTACCTGGTCAGCCATCCGAACATCAAGATCGTGATCGGCGGCTACTGCGACGAGCGCGGTTCCGATGAGTACAACCTGGCACTGGGCCAGAATCGTGCGACCGCAGCCAAGAATGCTCTGGTGACGGCCGGCGTTGCCGCAGACCGCATTCGAGTCATCAGCTACGGCAAGGAAAAGCCGTTCTGCACCGACTCGACCGAGGCGTGCTGGCAGTTGAACCGTCGCGCAGGCTTCACGCTGGACCAGTAGAATAAGAGTGAACGGTGAACAGCGGTCCGTTCGGTATGGACTCCACGCTCTCTGTTCGAGACTGGAGTCGATCGGATGATGCCAAAGAAAACGGCAAAGCACGCACTGCGCCGGACAACTTTTGCTGACCGCTGTTCATCAAATTCTGCCTCACAGGTGGATCATGCAAGGAATACGCAGTTTTCGCAATCGTTTTCTGGCGGTGGCCGCCGGTGGCCTGCTGCTGGCCGCTTCGCCTCTGCCCGCACACGCCACGTCGAGAGAAATCATCCAGATGCAGGCGCAGGTTCAGCAGTTGCTGGACAATGTGCAGCGGCTCCAATCCACAATGGACAAGGGCTTCGCGGTAATGCAGAGCCTGGCGCAGCAAACCGCCGACAACGCCAACCAGATGACCGCGGCGGTGGGCGCGTTGCAAAAGAGCATCGCGGTGCAGAACGATGCGGTCAACGGCAAGCTGGATGCGAACTCCGGCCAGATTCAGTCCTTGAACGACTCCGTGGACGAACTGAAGACGCGCATCGCCAAGCTCGATAAATCGATCCAGGATTTGCAGTCGCAGTTGCAGAACGCCCAGGCTCCGCCTTCGGGCGCAGCTCCTGCTGCCGGCTCCATGCCGCCTGGAACGATTGCTGGAACCATTCCGGATGGGGCTGTGCCCGCGGGCGCGTCCGGGGCCGGCGCTCCGGCAGCCAATCCGACTCCCGAACTCCCGGCAGCCGGTCAGAAACCGCCGCTCGAGGACACCTTCCAAGCCGCTGTGCGTGACTACAACGCTGCCCGGTACGGCGTGGCCACAGGCGAGTTTCAGGACGTGATCCAATATTATCCGCTGGATGAATTGGCTGGCTCTGCCCAGTATTACCTGGGCGAAATCGCCTACCGGCAGCATAAGTACGAGGACGCGGTGAAGTCCTACAGCGCCGTGCTGGAAGGCTTTCCGGGCAACTCCAAAGCCCCGGCCGCGCAACTGCACAAAGGAATTTCGCTGATCAAATTGGGCAAAAAAGATGCCGGCATTCGCCAGCTTCACCTGCTCATCGAGCGCCATCCGCAAACCCCCGAGGCCGAGCAGGCGCGCGCCCAGCTCAGCGCGATCAGCGTGAGGCATTCGGCCCATTGAGGCATTCCTCGCGCCGATGAGAACATCGCCAGCTCGACGCCGGTACACTCTTCGAGCTGGCGATGCACGCAGATGAATGGGCGGAATAGGCCTCTGCGTTCACCCGCGATTTCCGTTTTGCGTCCTGCTGACTACCACGCCAGCAGGACGCGCACGTCGCGCACGTTGGTTCCCGTGTATCCGGTCATGAGGGTGTCGCCCAGCGCATCGAAGAACGGGTAGGCGTCAAAGGCCTGGAGCGCGGCCTTGGCGCTCAATCCCTTCTCCATCGCGCGCGCGACGGTCGTTCCATCCGCCATCGCGCCTGCCGCCGGACTGTTGCCGTCGATGCCGTCGGTTCCGGCGCTGAGCACGCAGATCTTTTCTCCCTGGATGCGTTCGGCGCAGTAGAGGGCAAATTGCTGGTTGCGCCCGCCTGCTCCGGGCTTTCCGTCCACGGTCACGGTCACCTCGCCACCCGAAATCAGGCAGACGCGCGCGTCTTGCCGGCGCATCTCGCGCACACGCTCAAGCAGATAATCGGCGGCCTTGCGGTAATCCCAGTCATCGCAGGAGTTATCGATCGAGGGGACAAAGCCCTGTGCCGAAGCGCGCTCGACGGCGGCCTCACGCGCGGAAAGATTGGAGAGCACCGGGTGCCACTCGGCCTGCTCAAACAGCGGATCGCCCGCCTTGGGCGTCTCTTCGAGCGTGCGTGTCTCGAAGAGCTTGCGCACGCTCTCCGGCAGTTGCGGCAGCAGGCGGAAGCGCTCCACAATGTCGTAGCATTGGGCGGTCGTGCTGCTGTCGGGCATAGTCGGCCCACTGGCCAGCGAATCCAGCGCATTGTCCGGCACATCGGAGATGAGGATGGAAAGCTGGCGGGCCGGCGCCGCGGCTCGGGCCAGGCGTCCGCCCTTGGTGGCGGAAAGGTGTTTGCGCACCGCATTGATCTGCGCAATGGGCGCGCCCGAGTGCACCAGCGCGCGGTAGGTCGCGACCAGATCGGAGAAAGAAATCTCCGTGCCGATGGGCTTTTCGACGATGGCCGATCCCCCGCCGCTGAGCAGAAAAATCACCAGCGAGCGCTCATCGAGCGAATCCAGAGCCGAAAGAATGGCCTCGGCTGCCCGCACGGATTCGTGATTGGGCATGGGGTGGCCGCCCTCGAAGTAGCGGATGCCGGGAACCGGCGCAGCCGGCGGGGTGGGCGCGCACACAATCCCGGAGACCTTGAATGCAGGGCCGAGCCGTGAGATCAACGCCTCCAGGCTGCTATGGGCTCCCTTGCCGAAAGAGACGACGAAGGTTTTTGAGAAGCTGGCCAGATCGTAGAGTCCGTCGCCTGCCCGCAGAACGCCCCGCTCGCAGCGGAGATTGCGGCTGAAGCCGCGCTCGATGCTGCTCTCTTCGAGCGCGTGCTCGAAAATCTCCCGCGCGACCGAACGAATCTCGCTCTCGTCGCCAAACGCATTGTCATTTGCCGTCATTCTTCCGTTTCCTCGTCTTGCGAAAACTCTCGCCCTGCGATTTTGCGCGCCCTGTCCGGCCTTGTCCATTGCGGGAAGTTCGCGATGGCTCGAACTCCGCGCGGCGCACGATTTTCATCCGCGGCGAATCCAGCTTATACCCCGAGCCGGGCTCGAATCGATGCGAATGCCGCTTTCAGCGCAGGTCAATATCAGGCGCAGCAAGCTGGATCAGGCGCAGCAAGCTGGAACCGGATGACGCAAGTCCTCCATCGCACGAGCAGCGGAATTGCGCCTCGCGCGCACCCCTCACCGTCCGGAGCTGCCAAACCCCATCCCGGCGCGAGCCGATTCTTCCAGGCTCTCCACGGTTTCCACAACTCCGGTCAGCACCGGCAGAGGAATCATCTGGGCGATCTTCTCGCCGGCCTTCAACTCAAAAGGGGCGTCGCCCAGGTTGGTCATCAGCACCAGAATCTCACCGCGGTAGCCAGCATCGATCACCCCGGCGGTGGTGGCAATCCCCTTCGCGGCTACCGAGGAGCGGTCCCGCACCAGCAGCCCCAGCGGAGCGCCGGAGAGCGGGTGACGGGCCTCGACCGCAATTCCGGTGCGCACCTTGACCGTCGTCCGCGGAGCAAGCGCCACACTCTCGAGCGCAAACAGGTCATAGCCCAGGTCCTCGCCTTCGTGGGCCACCACGGGCGCACGGGCACCCGCTTCCAACAATTTCACTCGCAGCATTCTCCCATCTTAAAGCCTCTTCCAGAGAATTCCTCGTAGCGAATTCCGCGTCGGACTCATTGCACCGGGCGGTATCTCTGAACCCTCGTCTGTATCATTGGAGGGGTGGACTCGAGGGGCGGGCCGCCGCAGAGCTGCGCATGATTCTGTTCTTCTACAATCTGGCCTTGCTGGCGGCGCTGGTAGTTGGCGCGCCGTGGTGGCTATGGCGCATGGCCACCACCCAGAAGTACCGCGAGGGGCTGCTGGAGAGGCTGGGGCTGGTTCCGCCCAGGCTCTCGAAGACTGCCCCAAACAGTCGGGCTGAAGGGGGCCAGGAGCGAGGCCGGGAGCGCCCGGTCATCTGGCTTCATGCCGTCTCGGTCGGCGAGGTGCTGGCCGTCAGCCGTCTGGTCAAGGAACTGGACGCGGCCTTGCCCGATTACCGGATCGCCGTCTCGACCACCACGCGCACCGGTCAGGCGCTGGCCCGCGAGCGCTTCGGGGCCGCGCGGGTCTTCTATTGCCCGCTGGACCTTCCCTGGGCGGTGCGGGCAACTTTGAACGCTCTCCGGCCGCGCCTGCTGGTACTGGCCGAGACCGAATTCTGGCCGAATCTGCTCAGCGGCTGTTTCCGGCGCGGGATTCCGGTGGCCGTTGTGAATGCCCGCATCTCGGACCGCTCCTGGCCGCGCTACCGGCATCTGCGCCTGCTGTGGCGGCCATTCCTGAGCCGCCTGAGCCGGGTGCTGGCGCAGAGCGAAGTGGACGCTGAGCGATTGAAAGCCCTGGGCTGCGGGGCGGAGAACGTCACGGTGACTGGCAACCTGAAATTCGACGTGCGCGCCGCGCGGAAGGCCGAGGCGACCCGCCTGCTGAGGGCGCTGGCCGGAGGTCTGCGGCTGGTGGTGGCAGGCAGCACGCTCGAAGACGAGGAAGCAGCGCTGCTCGAAGCCTGGCCGCGGCTGCTTGAAGCCGATCCGCGACTGGCGATGGTGCTGGCGCCCCGCCATCCGGAGCGTTTCGCCGCAGTTGCTGCCCTTCTGGAGCGCTCCGGGATCGCCTGGGTTCGGCGCTCGGCTTGGCACAGGGACGAATCGCTGCAGCCGCTGAAGTCCGGCCAGATTGTCCTGCTGGACACGATCGGCGAACTGGCCTCGGTCTACTCGCTGGCTTCGGCAGCTTTTGTGGGCGGCAGCCTGATTCCGGCCGGGGGGCACAATCCGCTGGAGCCGGCGCAATTCGGCGTTCCCATCGTGATGGGCCCATATTTCGCCAATTTTCGCGCCATCACGGAAGCTTTATTGGCTCACCAGGCCGTTCGCATCGCCACTCGAGAGGAACTGGCGCAGGCGTTGATTGCACTGCTCCAGGGACCGGATGGCGCAGCCCAGAACCCCGCCAGCGTAGCGGGGAACCCCCATGGCGCAGCTTTGATGGGCGCGCGGGCCTGGCAGGTCTTCAATCAGCAGGCCGGAGCGACAGGCAGGTGCGTCGAGGCCTTGCGGGATTTGCTCCGCGAAGGAGGCCTGCGCGAATGAGCCGCCGCTGGCTGGCGCCCTTCACGCCGCTCTATGCCTCGGCAGTCGCCGTGCGCAATTGGCGCATCGAGCATGGCTTCGAGCCGGTGCGCCGCCTTTGCTGGCCGGTGGTGAGCGTCGGCAATCTCTCCACCGGCGGCTCGGGCAAGACGCCTCTGACCATCGCGCTGGCCAGGGCGCTCGCCGCGCGCGGCCTCGATGTGGATGTTCTCAGCCGCGGCTACGGACGCACGAGCAAATTGGCTGCCCGCGTCAGCCCCGACGGCGCTGCGGAAGAGTTTGGCGACGAACCGCTGCTGATGGCCCGCGCGACCGATCTTCCGGTCTACGTGGCGCCGCAACGCTATGAGGCGGGTCTGCTTGCCGAGGCGGCGCGGCCCGCTTCGGCGGAAGCCGCCGTGCATCTTCTCGACGACGGCTTCCAGCACCGCCAGCTTCATCGCGATGTGGATATTCTGCTGCTGAATCGGCAGGACATGAACGACCGCCTGCTGCCGGCCGGCAACCTGCGGGAACCCCTGCGCTCGTCGGCGCGGGCCACGGTTCTGGCCGTCCCCGCCGACGAGCCGGAGATCGAGCAATTTCTCCGCGCGATGTTTCCATTCGACGGAAGAACCGAGCTTCCGCGCCCCACTGCTCCCCTCTGGAAGCTCAAACGCACCATGGAAATCCCCGCCGTTCGCGGCCCCGTTGCGGCCTTCTGCGGCATCGCCCGCCCGGAGCAGTTCTTTGCCGGTCTGGAAGCAGCCGGGCTTAAAGTTACTCTCCGCCACGCCTATCCCGACCACTTCGCCTACACCCGGCGGGTGCTCGAAGAACTGTTGGCCGAGGCCCGCGCGCACAAGGCAACGGCGATCCTCACTACAGGCAAGGATCTGGCCCGGATGGGAGAACTTGCTTTCATCTTTGCCCCTTCCATGCCGCTGATGACGGCCCACCTGCGCGTCGAAATCGAGCACGAGGAGGCTGCATTGGATTGGCTGATCGAACAGCTCAGGCAGAGCGCGAAGGGGGACGCGTCTTGAGAGCCTGGAGACTTTTTGAAAAACTCCAGCCTCGCGTCGGGATGTGGCTTCAGCCGTGCTTTAAGCCATGCAAGATGAAATTGGCTTTAGCACTGAGGAATGCTTTTTCGTTCCGATTTGAAAAACATTCCTCGGTGGTTTTGCGGGCTGCGGAAAAAGCCCTGAATTGAATCCGCTTCCCTCAAAAACACCCCTCAGGCGCTAGCAGCAACCCCGGAATTTGCCCTTGCGGACCGCGTATCGAGCCTCGATACGATCACGAAAGAAATCCTCGTAGCTCATGATGGGCTCGCCGGAATGCGCCGCCCGCCGATGCTGGACATAGTTTTCGTAATCGGGGACACCGACCATGAGGCGCGCGGTTTCGACCGCGCGCCTCCATATCAGTTGGAGCATGGCTGCCTTCATGTTAGTCACCGCCGCCTCCCTCGAGAACAGGGACCGCATCGCCGACCTCGATTGCGGTAATTTTCGGGTTGTTGAGCGCCTTGCGAACTTCGACAAAGGCGAAAACCACGACGATGAGAACGATGGCAACCGACAGCGCGGCCAGGCCGGCATCCAGATAGTCGTTGAAGATGACGCGGTTCATCGACTCCAGCGACTTGGCGGGCGCCAGGATATGGTTGGCGGCCACGGCACGGCTGAACTTGGCCGCGTGGCTGAGGAAACCGATGGCGGGATTGGGATCGAAGACCTTTTCGAGACCCGCGGTCACGGTGCAGATGAGCAGCCAGACCGTGGGCACGATGGTGACCAGGGCAAAGCGTCCGCGCTTCATCTTGAACAGGATCACGGTGCAGAGGGTGAGCGCGATGGCCGCCAGCATCTGGTTAACGGTGCCGAACAGTGGCCACATGGTCCAGATGCCTCCGTAGGGATCGACGACGCCGGCGTAGAGCAGATAGCCCCACAGCACGCAGGCCAGGGCCGAGCCGATGATGTTGTTGGTCCACGAGCGGGTCTCGCGGAAGGAGGGGATCGCGTTGCCGATGAAGTCCTGGATCATGAAGCGCAGGGCGCGGGTGCCGGCATCGACCGTGGTGAGGATGAAGAGGGCCTCGAACAGGATGATGAAGTGATACCAGATGCCCATCATCACCTTGCCGCCCAGGAAGCTGGAGAGGATGGTGGCCATGCCGACCGCCAGGGTGGGCGCGCCGCCGGTGCGCGACAGGATGCTCTTCTCGCCGACATCATGCGCCATTTGCGTGAGCATATCGGGGGTGACGGTGAAGCCCCAGGAGGAGATGACCTGCGCGGCGTGGTTGGCAGTGGTGCCGATGAGCCCGGCCGAGCTGTTCATGGCAAAGTAAATGCCGGGATGGATGACCGAAGCGCCGATCATGGCCATGACGGCGACCAGCGATTCCATCAACATGCTGCCATAACCGATGAACGCGATCTGACCCTCGTTCTCGATCATCTTGGGCGTGGTGCCGGAGGAGATGAGCGAGTGCCAGCCGGAGACCGAACCGCAGGCGATGGTGATGAACAGAAACGGGAAAAGGCTGCCCGCCCAGACCGGGCCTGTGCCGTCGATGAAGCGCGTAATGGCCGGCATCTGCAGGTAGGGATGAACGATGATGACGCCGACGGCCAGCAGGGAGATGGTGCCAACCTTGAGGAAGGTGGAGAGATAGTCGCGCGGCGCCAGCAGCAGCCACACCGGCAGCACCGAGGCGACGAAGCCGTAGCCGATGATGATCAATGCGAGCGACAAACCGGAGAGGGTGAAGTAAGGCGCGATGGCCGGGTTCTCGGAGATGGTGCGCCCGTAGACGAGGGCAGCGAGCAAGAGCGCCGCGCCGAGGATGGACATCTCGGCGATGCGGCCCGGGCGGATATAGCGGCAATAGACTCCCATGATCAGCGCGATGGGAATGGTGCAACCCACCGTGAATGTGCCCCAGGGGCTGCCCACCAGGGCCTTGACGACCACCAGAGCGAGCACGGCGAGGATGATGACACAGATGAGCAGCACGCCGATGCCGGCGATGGTGCCCACGACGGGGCCCATCTCGGAGCGCACCATGTCGGCGAGCGAACGGCCGTCGCGCCGCGTGGACAGGAAGAGCACGGTCATGTCCTGCACCGCTCCGGCAAAAACCACGCCGGCGAGAATCCACAGCGTTCCCGGCAGATAGCCCATCTGGGCGGCCAGCACGGGGCCAACCAGCGGGCCTGCTCCGGCGATGGCCGCGAAATGGTGACCGTAGAGCACGTATCGGTTGGTGGGCACAAAGTCCAGCCCATCGTTGCGGCGCCAGGCCGGCGTTTGACGCCTTGGATCGACGCCCAGCACCTCCTTGGCGATAAACAGCGCGTAGAAGCGGTAGGCGATGAAATAGATGCACACGGACGCAACCACGAGCCAGGCGGCATTGACAGGCTCACCGCGCCGCAGCGCAACCATGGCAAAGGAGATGGTGCCCACAACAATCAAGGCTACCCACAAGAGCTTGTTCCAGATGCTGGACCCGGTACCGACATCGCTGTTGTTCATCATTTTTCTCCAGACGTGCTTGCGGTTGTCTCCTTGACTGACGCGGACGCAAAAGGCTTAAGGACTACGGCTGCAAAATCATACTTCTGGAGTTACCCAGCGTCAAGAAGCGCGTTGAAACTTCACATGGATGCGCGGTCTGAGATTCGAGGCGCGGCGGGCGTGGAATCCAGCCGATGGATCAAATGGAAAAATCGCGACCTAGGTGCCGGGCCACGTTCGGAAGCCTTGCAGGGGGACGGCGAGAAACTCTCTATACCGGGCTGGCGGACCGCTACAGCGCCGGTTCCTCGCGTCGCGTTACACTCCATGGCCTGAGCGCGCATTTTGTCGCCTGCCTGGTGAGCGCGAAGGCCCTATCTGGTCATGCAAACACTGTCTTACCAGCGTGTTTGCAGCAGGTCGGGCCTTCGGTTTCAGTGGATGTCCGATGAATCCGGGTTCGTTCTTTGACCGCGTGATTTCGTCGTTTCCCAGGTTCCAAAAGCGGAACCTGGGGCACCCAAAATTGGTACAAAATCAAGCGGTCATCGTCCTAGAAAACGAAAACCGGGCCGAATTCCTCGCGGACGTCATTCCACTCGTGGGATGGAGATCCCTTGAAGATGGGAAGAGGGCGACCAGTCTGGACTTGGTCCTTTTCAGTGTAAAGGGACTCTTCACCCGAGAAGGAGATCCACTTGTTGAGTTTGTAGTTGAGGGTGCCGGCGGCCACGCTGCCCAAATGACGAGCGGCTCCGGCGCCAGCGGCTTTGTCGGCGTCGCGTTGCTTGGCCTGATCGACGCCATAGGTGGCGTAGAGCGTCCAGCCGGCGTTACGGCCCGCCGGGTTGGCGTGGAACAGACGCGAGAGCGGAAGTCCCAACTGCACGACGCCGCCGGCGGCGCGGACAGGGCGCTCGGGAACGACCGACTGTACACCGCTCGCGTTGGTTTCGAGGTCGATAGTGGTGCCGTCCTCCGCCGCTGCGGTGGTAAACGTCGAGTCGGCGCCGGTGGTCGCAGAGGTCAGGCCGGCCGTGTCGTTGTAGAAGTCGTAGGCCTGGCCTGCGAACATCCATCTCAGATCGCTGCCGCTGTAATACTTGCCGATCAGAGTAAACCAGCGCGTGGGCAGTTGGAACTCCGCATCCCAGCCGTCCTGCTTGCTGCTGCCGGTTGCGCCCTTGGCAAAGGTGGTCGCGTAGGCCGCTGGAATCTCCGAGGCCGTAACATCCGAGGTGCGCTTGCCATTCATCCCGCTGAGGATGATCTGGGCAGGAGCCACGCCTGGGGCCGGATCCAACTGCCACTGGCCGACGAGGCGCGCCTGATAATTGGGACGGTCGGAATCCGGTCCCTGTCGCTCGCCGTAACCCAGTTCTTGGGAGATATCGGCCGCGACGGGCGGAATCCCCGACGCGGGCATGTTGATGGCGAACTCGGGCATGAGGGTGAACCCGCCCGACTTGTGGGTAAAGCCTACGCGCATCTGAGGATCGCGCTCATAGAGGAAGCCGTAATAGGCTCCGAAGAAGGTGGTCTCCAGGATGTTCGGCATGGTGGAGGAGCCGTAGAGCGTCCAATCCTGGCCGAAGAGCGCGGAGACGGAGTTGTTCTTGTTGAAGTGGTAATCCATGCGGCCCCAGGCCAGGCGCAGCGAAGGGTTGGAGGAGCGGGCGGTGGATACGTTGCGGTTGTCGGAGCGATTGAAGTTGCCCTCGAAATCCATTTCAATCTTTCCGGTAATGTCCCACTTGGTGCTGGGGTCGTACCAGTTGAGGTTGAGGCCCATGCGGGTGGCGCGCGCCTTGAGATGGAACTCCGGATCGCCGTTGGGGCCGCCAATGTCGGTGCCTGCAACTTCGGTGGTCAGGAAACCGGGCAGCGGGAAGTCATCGCCGTCGGGATCGGAACTGTCAAAGACCGCGGTCGCCTTGACGAACCCATAGGGGTCCAGGCCGACTCCGCCAGCCTTGAAGGCCGGATTGCGGTTGGTTTTTACGCCGCCCACGGGAAAGACGCGAACCGGAGCGATGGCTTCGTTGATTTGTTTGGAAATAGCCTGAGCGATCAAAGCCGGAGCTCCCGGCTCGGTCGGATTCGGGGGCGACTGCAACTCCATGGATGCGTTGAAAGAAGTGTGGCTTGAGGCTGCCTTTTCCGCGGGGTGAGAATTCGCAGCGGAGGCATTTTCCGCGGCCATACGGTCATAATCCGCCTGGCTGATCACGCCCTTGGCGAGCAGAATTCGCGCCAGACTCAAATTCGCTTCCTGCCCAGTGCCTGCCTGGTCAATTTTGGCGACGTCGGCCGCGGTCAAGATTCCCTTGGCTTGCAAAGCTTCGACGAGCGGGTTTAGGTTTGAACTGCCGGGCGCATTCTGTGCTTGGACAGGAATGAGCAACAGGAACAGGGCTGAAAGGCCGCAAAGCGCACAGTAGCGAGCCTTTTTGAAAGCGATGTTCATACTGGGTAAGCCTCCAAATGGTCAGTCGATTGATTTGTCTGACAATTGGCATATTCGTGCATTATGAATATGCACTTGTCTGTGACTGATGTCACAGACAAGCCTGTTTCTCTGCCCCCAGAATCTCGTTTGCATCCGGCAATCCGCTTTCTTCGATTTTGGCAACCCATTCACGATGGGGGCGGGGAGTCAATTCATTCCAATAGGTTGGTGAAAATGTCGACTGCTCCTAAAGCTGGTTCTGCGCCTTCGCCGGGCAGCACTGCCTCCGTCGCAACCATGGCTGTGGTGATCCTGGCCGTGGCGGCGTTCGCCGTTTACTTGTTCAAAACAAACCTGCAGACCGGCTTCTGGAAGCAGGGCTACGATCCAACCGGCCATTGGTGGCTTTCCACCGCGTTTGCCGCGCTGCCCATCTTTGTGCTGTTGGGCACCATGGCGATTCTCCGCCTCAAGGGGCATGTATCTGCGCTGCTGGGGTTGCTGACGGCGCTGGTCGTGGCCATCGCGATTTTTCATATGCCGGATCGTCTGGCGCTGACCACGGCGGTGTACGGGATCGGTTACGGATTGTTCCCCATCTGCTGGATCATTCTTCCCGTGATTTTTCTTTACAAGCTCACGATCAAGGCGGGGCAGTTTGAGGCTCTGCAGCAGAGCCTCAGCAACATCACGGAAGACAGCCGCCTGCAACTGATTCTGATCGCATTTGCGTTCGGAGCGTTTTTTGAGGGAGCCGCCGGGTTCGGCACTCCGGTTGCGGTGTGCGGCGCCATCCTGATCAGCCTCGGATTCAAGCCGCTGCAGGCCGCGGGGCTGGCTCTGCTGGCCAACACGGCGCCGGTTGCCTTCGGCGGCTTGGGCATTCCGATTGTCGCCTTGCATGGTGTGACCGGACTGGACCTGATGATGCTGTCCAAGATGGTTGCGCGCATCCTGGTTCCGTTCTGCGTCATTGTGCCTTTCTGGGTGATCTGGGCGTTTGCCGGATTTACCGCCATGCTGGAAGTATGGCCGGCGATCCTGGTGGCCGGCGTGACGTTCTCGGCGACGCAGTGGGCGGTGGCCACATTCCATGGCCCCTGGCTGGTGGACATCTGCGCTTCCATCGTGACGATCGTCGTGATGATTGCTTTCCTGAAGGTCTGGAAGCCGAAGCGGGTGATCAATGCGGCGCTCGAAGACATTACTGCCGAGGCGCGGATCAAGCACGTCCACAGCGCCGGAACGGTATTCAGGGCATGGTTGCCGTGGCTGGTTCTGAGCCTGGTTGTCTTTATCTGGGGAACGCCCCAGTTCAAGGGCGCGGTTGACCACGCGACGACGATCAACTTCTCCGTGTCTGGGCTGAATGGCGTTGTGCAGCGCATGCCGCCGGTGGTTCCCAAGCCAGCGGTCGAAAAAGCGGTATTCTCTCTGAACTGGCTGACGGCGACGGGCACGGGCATTACCTTGGCGGCCATTCTCGCGGGGCTGCTCATGGGGTTGAGTCTGGGGTCCATCGCGCAAGTCTTCTTGAAGACTGCATTTGAAATACGATTTACAGCTCTTACGATTGCGGCCATGCTCGGCCTGGGCTTCATTACGCGCTATTGCGGCCTGGACGCGACCATGGGGCTGGCGTTTGCCCGAACGGGAACGCTGTATCCCTTCTTCGGCGCGCTGGTGGGTTGGCTGGGCACGGCGTCCACCGGCTCCGACACCTCTTCGAACGTGCTGTTCGGCAGCCTGCAGGTGGTGACGGCCAAGCAGATTGGCGTATCGCCGATCCTGATGGCCGCGTCCAACTCCGGCGGCGGCGTGATGGCCAAGATGATTGCCGCGCAGAGCATTGTCGTAGCCAGCACGGCCACGCAGACCTACGGCAAAGAAGGAACCATTCTGAGGTCCACCATCTTCCATAGCATCGCGCTGGCCTGCCTGGTGGGCGTGCTCGTTTACCTGATGGCCTGGGTCTACCCATTCAACTTGTTTGTCATTCACTAAAACCGCACCTGCCGGCTCCATGCACGCTTTGCGCTCCGGCGCCGGGCGCGCCTGGAGCCGGCACATTGACTGGGCCGTGCGCTGAACGCGCGGGGAGAAAATCGTGACATCGACTGTTGCACTCGCAGAAACAGAAAGCAAGACCGGCAGTACGCTCAGCTCGAACGAGATCCTCAGCTCGAGCAAGATCAAGGAGCAGTTGCGGACGTTCATCGATCCGGCTCGCATTCTTACGCGGCCCATCGACCTGATCGCCTTTGCCTCCGACGCGAGCCTCTATCGCCTCATTCCGCGCGCCGTGGTTCAGCCCGTCAATGCCGAGGAGGTGCGCCGGCTTTTCAAATATAGCCGCGAGCACAGGATTCCGCTGACCTTTCGGACCGGCGGAACCAGCCTTTCCGGGCAGGCCATCACGGATGGGATTCTGGTTGACGTGGGCCGCTTCTGGAGATCGGCCAGCGTGGAAGAGAACGGACACCTGCTGCGCGTGCAGCCGGGATTGATCGGGCAGCAGGCCAACAACATTCTGAAGAAGTACGCCGTCAAGATCGGACCGGATCCGGCTTCGATCACCGCGGCCCGGCTGGGCGGAATTCTCTCCAACAACGCCAGCGGCATGTGCTGCGGCGTGGTGCAGAACGCCTACCATACGCTGCGCTCGCTGACCTTCATGCTGCCCTCCGGAACGGTGATCGATTCGGCCGCCCCGGATGCCGATGCGCGCTTCCGGGAATCCGAGCCGGCGCTGGCCGCCGGACTGCTGGAACTGAAGCGGCAGCTGGAATCGAACACGGATTTGGCCGCCCGCATTCGCGCCAAGTATCGCATCAAGAACACGACCGGCTATTCGCTCAACGCCTTTTTGGATTTTTCAACGCCGGTGGAGATTTTCAGCCACCTGCTGATTGGCGCCGAGGGGACACTAGCCTTCATTGTCGAGGCGGTGCTCGAGACGGTTCCCGATCTTCCCGTCAAGTACACTGGGCTGCTGCTATTCCCGGATCTTCATGCCGCCTGTGCGGCCATTGCGCCGTTGCGCGAGGCGGGTGCGGCGGCGCTCGAACTGATGGACCGCGCCTCCCTGCGCTCGGTTGAAGACAAGCCGGGAATTCCGCCCGAGATTCGCAAGCTGTCTGGCACCGCGGCGGCTTTGCTGGTGGAATTTCAGACGGCGGATGTGAACGCGGTGAAGGAAAACGCGGCCAAGGCGCAAGCCGCCGTCATCGGACTGGATCTGGTCGGCGAGCCCATGTTCACCGACGATCCGGCGCAACAGGAGCGGCTGTGGAATATCCGCAAAGGGCTGTTTCCCTCGGTGGGCGCGGTCCGCGCCAGCGGCACCACGGTCATCATCGAAGACGTTGCCTTCGCCGTGAAGCACTTGGCGGACGCGGCCGTCGATCTGACCCGCTTGTTCGAGAAGCACGGCTACACGAACGCCATCATCTTCGGCCACGCCAAGGACGGGAATCTCCATTTCGTCATCACTCAGGGGTTCAACACCGAAAAGGAAACGACCCAGTACCGCGATTTCATCGACGATGTCGTGCATCTGGTGGTGGACAAATACGATGGCGCGCTGAAGGCCGAGCACGGCACCGGGCGCAACATGGCGCCGTTTGTCCAGACCGAGTGGGGCAAGGATGGCTTTGCGGTCATGAAGCGGCTCAAGGAGCTGGCCGATCCTGAAAACCTGCTCAATCCCGGCGTCATCATCAACCCCGATCCCGCCGGGCACATGGCCGACCTGAAGAGAATGCCGGTGGTGGAGGAGGAGGTCGATAAGTGCATCGAGTGCGGCTATTGCGAGCCGAAGTGCCCCAGCCGCGACCTGACCCTCACGCCCCGGCAGCGCATCGTGGTGCGGCGCGAGATGCAGCGCCTGAAGGACAGCGGCTCGGCTGGCAATGCGGCCTACGACGCACTGAACCACGATTTTCCGTACATGGCTCTGGACACCTGCGCCGTAGACGGATTGTGCGCCACGGCCTGCCCGGTATCGATCGACACCGGCAAGCTGACCAAGCGCTTCCGGCAGATGCGCCACACGGCGCTGGCCAATAGCATTGCCGTCACGATCTCTCGGAACATGAAACTGACCGAAGTGGGCGCGCGCTTCGCCCTGGGCGCGGGCCATGCCGTGCAGAGCATCTTCGGCCTGTCGGTCATGCGCGGCATTACCGGCATTCTGGACAAGGCCTCGCGCGGGCTGATGGACGAGGCGTTCTGGAAGTGGTGCGCCGAGATGCCCCGGCCGCGGCGCGGCGCCCTGCCCGTCAGGCCCAGCAAGAATGCCGAGGCGGTCTATTTCCCAGCCTGCATCTCGCGCATCATGGGCGCGCTGCCCGGCGAGTCGCAGGAGACCAACGTGATGCAGGCGTTTCTTTCCGTCGCCGACCGGGCGGGCGTCAAGATGTATGTTCCCGAGGACATCGAGGGCAACTGCTGCGGAGTTCCATTCTCCTCCAAGGGCTTTGAGGCCGCGCACCACGCCACGGTCGATCACACCATCGAGAACTTCTTCCGCTGGTCAAATGGCGGCGAGCTGCCGGTAGTGGTCGACACCAGCCCCTGCACTTACGGGCTGAAAACGGCGCGTCCGCATCTGAGCCCGGAGAACCAGGCCAAGTTCGACAAGCTCACCATTCTGGATTCGGTCGAGTTTGCTCACGACCGCCTTCTGCCCACCTTGCCCATTCACCGCAAGGTTCACTCGGTGGCGCTGCACCCGGTCTGCTCGGCAACCAAGATGGCCATCACGCCGAAGCTGGTCCGCATCTCGTCGGCGTGCAGCGAAAACGTTCTGGTGCCGCGCGACGCCGGTTGCTGCGCATTTGCGGGAGACCGAGGGTTTCTGTTTCCGGAGCTGACCGCCTCGGCCAGCAGCATGGAAGCCGGGCAAGCGACGGCGGACGAACACGACGGGCATTTCTCCAGCAGCCGCACCTGCGAGATCGGCATGACGCGGTCCACCGGCAAGGTATACCGGTCCTATCTGCACCTGCTGGATTACGCCTCGCGGCCCTGACCGATGCGCCGCTGCCGCAGAGGTCGGCTGGGGGCCGACGCTCGAATGCAACGGCGTTCAAAGTCGCCGGCTCAGAAGCTTGACCGGTTCAACCTGAAAGCCGGCCTTGCCGGGCAGATCGCTCCATGCGATTTGCCCGGGAGGGCCGGTTTTTCATACTGAGAAGGCCGCAGTTTGCCGCGATTCCGGAGTGCGCAAGCCTGGGCTTGCGAACGGTAGGAAGACGCTGCCGCAGGTTCGCTGCGGCAACCGTCTGCGCCACTATCCGCTATGATGGGTTCGCGATGGCAAATACACATTTATTCCACGGAAAATGGGCTCTGGTCACCGGGGCCAGCGCCGGCATCGGCGAGGCATTGGCGCGGGAGCTGGCTGCGCACGGGGCAAATCTCATCCTCACGGCGCGACGGCTGGCCCGGCTGGAGGAGCTCAGCAAGGAACTGACGGCCAAGGGCGTGGAGGTGCGCATCGTGACTGCGGATCTGAACGATCCCGACGCGCCCCAGCAGCTTTACGACGCGACCGAAGGCAGCGGCATCAAGGTCGACATTCTGGTCAATAACGCCGGGCTGGGCCAGTTCGGCGCGTTCTGCCAGAGCGCCATCGAGCAGGAGATGAGCCAGGTGCGCGTCAACTGCGAGGCCATGGCGCGGATCTCGCGGCTTTTTGTCCCGCGCATGGTCGAGCGTCGCCAGGGCTGGGTGCTGGTGGTGGCCTCGACGGCCAGCTTTCAGCCTGTGCCTTACCTCTCGACTTACGCTGCCACCAAGGCCTTCGACCGCTTTTTCGCGCTGGGAATGGCCGCCGAGGTGGCTCGCTTCGGCGTGCAGGTGACGGCGCTGTGCCCGGGGCCGACGGAGAGCGAGTTTTTCAGCGTTGCCCGCGCCGGCGCCATTCGCGGCTATCGTGTGCAGCCAGCCGAAGAGGTGGCGCGTATGGGCATCGCCGCTCTCGAACGCGGCCAGCGCACCATCATTCCCAACCTTCGCGGCAGGTTCACGGCCTGTCTCGTTCGCTTTCTTCCGGTCGGGCTGATTACCCGCTTTGTGGAGAAGACCGCGCGGCCGGCCTGAAGGCGCACAGCCTGCTGGGGGCAGCTCTGGCCGCGCGCTTGCCGGGTGCCATCGATTTCCTCGCATGGGAGGCGGAAAGTTTTCAGGCGTCCGCCGATGGATTTTCCTGGACCTTCACCACCAGGCAGGTGATCGTCTTTTCGCCGGCCACCAGCATCTGATGCGGCACGCCCGCCGGAACATGCGCCACATCGCCCGCCCGCAGCTCCTGCCGGATGCCGCCCTCGACTGCGGAGCCGCGCGTCTCTCCCGGTCCAACCGACCGCGCACCAGCCATCGTGCCGCCTGTCACCAGCGTTGCGCGGCCATCGAGTACATAGAATACGTCGGCGAAGTTTTCATGCATCTCGGCCTCGCCGTCGCGGCTGCGAAACGAGAGCATGGCGCAATGCAGCGGATACTCCCTCAGAGTCTCGCTTGCCGAGCCGTCTCCGTGCCGGGCCAGCTTGCCCAGGTAGGCCGCGCGTTCGAGCAGCAGCGCGGCGGACCAATGGTCGGCCGGATTCCGCGGACCACGGCGCTCGGGCTCCGCCGGGGGGACGAATTCTTTTTCCGCCGGAAGCAGTTCTTGCAGGATTTTTTTTGAAAATGGGTCCATCACGCCTTCAAGTTTACGGCAGAGGCTGCCGGGCGCGGGGCGAAGAAGATCAGGCGAGCGGCGAGGTTCAGAAATTGCCGGCAAATTCGTGAAAATCGGGAAAAAAAAGAATCTTGAAAATTGTGCTTGACAATCGTGTGCTGGGAGTGTGAGCATTTGTCCGTTAGTTGAGCAATAGCTCGAAAGGGAGTGAAACTTCGCGAGGATGCTCCCGGTCCGGATTGTGCGGTTCCACCGCTCTTCTTCTTCTCCCCCGGCCGCTTTGGCCTGGCGATCGGGAGAGGATTCCGCTCCTTCCGAAGTTGCCCGGCCTGCAATGACTCATGGAGTCCACGAGCAGCAATGATTGAATCAACGCATGGAGACATGAAGCAATGAGAGAGAAAATCCAGCAACTTGGGGGGTTTCTGGCCGGAATGGTCATACCCAACATAGGGGCGTTCATCGCATGGGGCCTGATTACCGCCCTGTTCATCCCCACCGGATGGATTCCCAACGCGACCTTCGTCAAACTGGTCGGCCCCATGATCACCTATCTGCTTCCGCTATTGATCGGCTACACCGGCGGCAAGATGATGCATGGCGTGCGCGGCGGGGTGGTCGGCGCGGGCGCCACGATGGGCGTCATCGTCGGTTCCGGCATTCCGATGTTTCTTGGCGCCATGATCATGGGGCCTCTGGGCGGCTGGGTGATGAAAAAGATCGACCAGGTTCTTGAAGAGAAGATCCCGGTGGGCTTCGAGATGCTCATCAACAACTTCTCGGCCGGAATTCTGATCGTTCTGCTGGTTCTGCTGGCGCAGATTGCCATCAGTCCGGTGGTGTCGGGCTTCAGCAACGGCGCCGGCTTTGTGGTGGACATTCTGATCAAGAAGCGCCTGCTGCCGTTCGCGGCGATTTTCATTGAGCCGGCCAAGATCCTGTTCCTCAACAACGCCATCAACCACGGCATCCTGGCTCCTCTGGGCGTGATTGCAGCCAAGAATACCGGCCATGCCATTGAATTTCTGCTGGAGACCGATCCTGGTCCCGGTCTCGGCCTGCTCTGCGCGTTCTTTATCGCCGGCAAGGGCGAGTTGAAGGAATCGTCTCCGGGAGCCATGGTCATCCATTTTCTGGGCGGGATTCACGAGATCTATTTTCCCTTTGTCCTGGCCCACCCGATCATGGTCCTGTCGGTGATTGCCGGCGGCTTCAGCGCCGATTTCTGGTTTGTGGTCAGCGGCGCGGGTGTGGTGGCGACTCCTTCGCCCGGCTCCATCTTCGCGTATCTTGCCGTCATTCCTCCGGGGCAGTATTTCCAGGTTCTGACGGGCGTTGCGATTGGCGCGATTGTCTCTTTCCTGGTCGGTGTGCTGATTTTGAAGGTCTACCCGGTTCCGGTGGAGGCAGTTGAAGAACAGTAAGTTGCCGGTTGGCTGACCGGCCTGCGCGGACCGGTTCGCAAAGAGAGTGAATCGGCGCATGGAGGCAGATTAAAAGCTGTTTCATAACCGGTTTCCAACCGTTCCTCAGGGGCTAAAGCCCGCTGTTTTTGGGAGTTTTCAGCACGACTGAAGTCGTGCCCTGACACAAAGCAGGTTATGAAACAGCTAGTACCGTGACCGTTTGAATTGTTACTTTCCCAGGTCTCAAAGTCGAGACCTGGGGCACCCGATGTTCGTGGTTATGATGACAGATATCACGCGGTCAAAGAACTAACTCACTGGTCGTCAATCCGGATCGTCTATCGTTTTGGAGAGGTTGAATATGCCAAACTCAATTTCCGCTACTGAAGTCAAGACCATCGTTTTCGCCTGCGAGGCGGGGATGGGGTCCAGCGTGATGAGCGTCAATTCCCTGAAAAAGAAGCTCAAGGCGGCGCAGGTTGCCGACATCAAGGTGGTTCACTTGCCGGCCCGCGAGATTCCTGCGGACGCTCAAATCGTCGTGGTTCACCAGGGTCTGGCGGACATGGCCCGGACGAAAGCGCCTCATGCGGTGGTGCTGACTTTCAAGGCTTTTCTGAATGATCCGGTCTTCGATGAGTTGGTGCAGTCGCTGGCCTCCAAGTCGGAGATCACAGCCTCGGCGTAATGCCAGGAGAGAATTCCATGTCAATTTTATCTGTCGAGCTGATTCGCTTGCGCGCTCATGCCAAGGATAAGCCCGACGCCATTCGCCAGGCGGGCGAACTGTTGGTTGGGGGCGGCTGCGTTGTTCCCGAATATGTGGACGGAATGCTGGCCCGCGAGCAATCGATGTCCACTTGTCTGGGCAACGGGGTCGCGATTCCGCACGGCATCTTCGAGAATCGCGGCCACATTTTGAAGACCGGAATCTCGGTTCTTCAACTGACCGAGGCCATTCCGTGGGACGAGGACGAAAGCGTCTCTCTGGTGATCGGGATTGCCGCCTCGTCGGATGAACACGTGGGCGTGCTGGCGAACCTGGCGGAAGTGATCGAGGATGAAGCCAAGCTGGCCGCGCTGCTCGAAACGGGAGATCCTCAAGTCGTGTTGAGTTATCTGGGTGCTGCACATGAAACAGCTTGAGCTTGTGATCGAAAATCAGACCGGTTTGCATGCGCGTCCGGCCCAGGTTCTGGTCAAGCTGGCCAAGCAATTCAAGGCCGATATCCGGATCGAGTGCAAACAGAAGCGC
>CAWBHO010000105.1:0-4821 GCA_963788415.1 uncultured Acidobacteriaceae bacterium
TTAGATATAATAGTTAGATATAATAGTTAGATATAATAGTTAGGTATAATAGTTAGGTATAATAGTTAGGTATAATAGTTAGATATATATTAGAAAAAAATTCAATTTTACTCAATAAATTACTAATTATTTATTTATAAATTTTATCAAATTCAGTACTAGACATAAGATGTATTCTACAACATCTGTTGGTTATCTGTAATAAATCAAATATATTTTCTAAATTTGGAGTAATATTAGAATTGAACACAATTTTTTCTGGATCATAATTTTTTTCTTTACTTTTGTCATTAAATATTTCATTATCATATATAGCATTTTTTGCCTTAGTTACAAATTCAGCATATATGCCGATACATTTTGCACATTCGGGGCATCTGATATAAGATGTCATCTATTTAGTTATTAATTATTTAAACTATTATTTAAGCTATTATTTAAGCTATTATTTAAGCTATATACTAATCTATTATATATTAATATCTAATTCAAAATTTAAAAAAAAGAAAATTACACTAATCTATTTTTTTTATAACTATTTTTTTATAGCTATTTTTTATAATTATAAATGTATCTATTTTTTCAAACCTGCTCCCAGATACTTCACACAATTTAGCATATCGACCAAAGGTACTGTGCAGTAAGGGAATCAGAAAGTAAATTTTTGGCCTGATCATTATTCATCAAATCAATGGATTTACTTTCATCTGGTATATCAGCGAGAGAACCAAAATTCGCATCATCTGCAACACCTGGAACATATAACGCGTGACCTTTGCGCTGGCGACATACGTTCTGCCAGCGCGCCCAAGGGAACGGCTGGCACGGGTTTCAAAGTCAATGGAAGATAGCTGTGAGTGTTCCGGCATATTGACTCCTTGGCCGGTAGACAATCGGAGACGCGAAGTAGCCTATTGTCTACCGAGAGTTGAGAACCTGTGAAACGTCAGCGCGGTAGACACTTGTCTACCCGGCGCTGCGACACACCACCCTGGCAGGGGTGGAGTGTCTAAATTCTTCCGGTGCGTAGCACCGCAGTGGCTTTGCCACCCATGTAGGCGCGGGATCATGCCTTCGATCCCGCCACAATTGCTGGTGTTGAGGTGGCCGAAGACGCCACCGAAACCGGCTTCCTTCGAGACGGTTCGGCTGGCTCATTGGCGGGTGGCCGACGAACCCGCAGCGTGGGCGTAATGCGCTGCGCTTCAGGAGTGCGAAGGAACTCCTGGAAGTCGCGGTCTTTCGAGAAGACATAGGCGAGCGCCTGGTCGATCACTTCATCGGCTGTAGCGTGGATGAATGCGGCATACTGATCGAGCTGCAATGCAGTCGAATCAGTCAATCGAATGGAAGCGCTAACGTAGCGGGTTTGGACGACTTCAAGCAGTGGCATATCGGTTCTCCTTGGGCTGTGGAATCAGGCCGTCTTTCGACGGGCAATCATGCGTTGTGCCGTCGTCGCAATCTCCCGCGCACGAGCGGAGCAAAGTGCGGCGGGAATCTCGAAGCGGCGGCGGACTTCGAGCATGGTGATGACGTCGTCGATGGGGATGCCACTGCCAAGCCAGAGGCAGGCTGAGGCGACATCGACGGTGCGCTGGGCATAGTAGAGAGGATCAGGTTTATCGGAGCGGCGAACTATCAATTCATGTGTCAGCTTCGCGGCGTCCTGGCCGTGGGTAAGCTGCGCGCAAACCCAGGCCCAATCCGCTTCCGAATGCGAGTGCTTGCCGGAGGGAGATTTCCGTGCGTCCCCGCGCAGCGGCAGCACGGAAGAACCGGCGACTTCATCAAGCTGGAAATCGGTTGGGCCGTAGGTCGCATCAACCGGGTATTCGACCGCGACACGATGTGCGGGAGAATACTTCCGGTTGTAGAAACCGGGAACGCGCAGCACCCGGTTACGGTCCGTGCAAGCCGGATCGCCGCCGAAGGCATGAGCGATCAGCTTGAGGGTCTGTTCCTGACTGCTCGAAATCGAAGCCAGCGACCCGCCAGAGCGCCTGGTATTTGCCGGGCGATGTTGAAATGATCGCGGTTGGGGCAGGAACAGCATCCGACGCCCGCAGCGCAGCGAGTCGGGCGTCGCCGTCCTCGTCGATGTCGATATAGAGATGGCGGACGGAAGCTATGCATTCTTTGGTGCGTTTCCGACTGCCAGGACGAAGCGGATTCGCGGAGACATAGATGTTCGCGCCATTGTCGTTCTCAAAGGTGAGCCAAGCCATATAGCGAGGCGCGAGAACTTGTTCGAGCGTGACCACGCGCTGCTGTGGACGGGGCGCATCTTCCCGGCGCAGCAGGAGTGCAATCGTTTCGCTCGATGAGAAACTGCGAGTGAGAAAGTTGACTGCGATCTGATTCATGAATCCACCTCGAAAGAGCTTGGTCCTGCGGGCTACTCGCAGAGGAGAAGCGCGGAGCAGGATCAGAACAAATGCGGAGAGGCGTTAACCTCTCCGCGAGGAAAAGCACGGACGGCATCAGCCGTCGTACTTCTCAATGACTCCGACAACCGGAATCTCCAGTCTGCGAATCTGTGTTGCGTGGATCTCGATGACCGGATTCGTAAAATTCAGCGAGGCATAATGGTGAATCGCGAGCTGTCCATCGACCTCGATATACTCGCCCTGCTTCATGCCACGCGTGAAGCCGCAGAAGAACGGTCCTGGGCAGATCACGCGATACCACGCGGTGCTTGGAGATCCATTCGTTCGAAGGCCGCCACCACACGCCGGATTCCACGCACAGAGTGAGCACAGCAAAAGCATCATCGGTGATGCCATCTGAAGAGGGCACCTCGGCATCTCTGCCGAGGAACCCGCGCAAGCTTGACGGTGTTCGCGAAAAGAGTATTCATGGTTGCACCTCCCGAGGAGGAGAACGCGGCTTAAGCGGCGTCCTCCTCTGTGATCGGCTCGGCGTCGAGGTTCTCTTCGCGTGAGCTCTCGGGCTGCGCCAGCTTGCGAACGATGCTGGCGCGAATCTCCCAGCCACGGCGCTTGACCGTGGTCTTCTTCTTGCCATCGCCGACTGAGCGTCGTACTCGGTCGAGCGCAACTCGCCTTCGACCTCCACGTAGTCGCCTTTCTTCAGGTCCTTCGCGTAGTCGGCGGGCTGTGCCGAAGGCGACGATGCGGTGCCACTCGGTGTGGTTGACCCACTCGTTCGTCTGCTTGTCCTTGTAGCCGGACTTGGTGGCCAGCGACAGAACCGTGAAGGTCCGCTGCTGTTTGGTTGCGATGTTCTCGGCGTCCTTACCCAGGTAGCCTTTCAGAGTCACGTTGTTTTCGTAGAGTGCCATGTCATTTCTCCTTGGTTGTATTTGCCCGGATTACCCTCGGGACACTCTTGCGCGAAGCGACGCGAGGTGCCCCGCTCCCAAGGCCGAGCTGTGTTTTGTGGGGTCGGAGAGTCTGCCTGCGCTCCCAAGTTGCCGAGGGTGATTTTCTGGAGTGGGGACCCAACGCATCTGGTTGGGGGAGGAGTCCAGGAAAAGCAGAACGCCGAAGTGCCGCAGGGCGCGGGATAAGCACCGAAGCGAGTGACCGAGGGTGAGCAGGGAAAATACAGGAGAATTGGCGCTCTATGGCAACGATCATCTGAAGGGTGCTTGCAGAAGGACGCGATCGCAACGACGCAGCGGCGGAGCCTTCCTGTTGTCGGCCACGTATCCTGCTCAACAAGCAGAGAGTGGGCCAACTGCGCCGTCCGCAAAGCTCGGCTCTGATTACCCGCTGACTACGCGCGGAACTGCCCTGAGAAGAATGGCGTGGAGGTCGAAGGCGAGCTTCCTCGTCTGTGCGCCGGATCGTTGAGGACAGGAAACGTCCACGATCTCCGCGCAACTGGGAGGTGCGCTCCAGCATAGGGTGACGATTCTGCGCTGCTTCATGGCCGCCTCCTGACGCCGGAACCATCACGGAGGATGGCATCGACTGCCGCGATGCGTTGTCCGATCCAGCGCATGACCGGGACTGCCATCGAATTGCCGAGAGCACGGTAGCGGGGACCATCGGCAGCCAGCTTGCCGCGATACTCGACCAGGGTGTAATCGTCGGGGAATCCTTGCAGGCGCTCGCACTCGCGTGGGGTCAGGCGGCGCACGGCCATCGCCTGGATCAGATTGCGCGACCGCTGCTGGTGTCGGAGCTATCGACCTGCTTACTGCAAGAATCAGGCTGTAGTGAGGCTACGGATTGTTCCTGCAAAACCGAGTTGTCGAACTGTTCTCGATGCTGCCTGGAGCTTTCGTGCGAACGCTTCCCGCGACGTCGGTCGGCGTAGCTGTACTCGCAGTGCCGTCGCTGCCATGCAAGGTGAAGGCGACAGCTACTTGTCCGCCGCCATTGGCATGACTGCTCTCATGTCCCATTCCGCGCAGCGTGGGCGCGATCTCATCGACGTCTGCTCCATGGTCCTTCGCGGAGAACGCGACATAGCTGTTGCTGCTGCCCCCGGATGCAGCGCGACGCTGGCGGCATCTGCCGGTTCTGGCATGGCTCCGCCTTCGCGGCCACGCAGGTTGAAGGCAAGGGGCAGCAGTGCGGAGCTATCGGAAAGATCCCGGCCCGAAGAGTCTCCATAGCGTGTGCTCAAGGTTTCCGCGATCAGTGGCACGCCGCGCCCCGTGCCGTCTTCGCTGGCATCGAAGCCATCGGAGGAAAGCGAATGTACGATAAATGTTTCGGTCTCGAAGTCGATGCGCCCCGAGGCGCTAGCGCAGGCATTGGCGGCGGTGGAGACATCGATTGGGCCGGAGGTGTTGTTGCCGCCAAACGCAAGGTCGCGGATCAGGCCGCCATCGAGATCGAAGTCGGT
>CAWBHO010000106.1:0-12264 GCA_963788415.1 uncultured Acidobacteriaceae bacterium
GAACGATCGACTTCGGTTCCACCTCTCCCACCAACGTGAACTACCTGACCGGCCTGGGCCACAGTGTCTTCGTGGCCGATGTGGTCGAAGATGCGTGCACGGGAAACTGGCAGACCGGCGTGGACGAAGACGGCCAGCCGATCTGGGACGTCGAGGGCTTTCTCGCCCAGGCGCTCAACTTCTCCGGCCGCATGTTCGACGTGGTGCTGCTGTGGACCACCCTCGACTACCTGCCCGAACCCCTGGTCACTCCTGTCGTGGCGCATCTGTTCGAGGCCATGAATCCGGGCGGGCAGGTGCTGGCCTTTTTTCATACCCGGATGCAGGGCGAGCAGACGGCGTACTGCCGTTTCCACCTCAGTGCCGGAGACGATGTGGAGATGCAGGCGGCCGGGCAGTTTCCGATTCAACGCGCTCTTGCCAATCGCAGCATCGAGCGGCTGTTTGCGGCCTGGTCGGGCTACCGGCAGTTTCTGGCCAAAGATAGCGTGTCCGAGCTTATCATTACCCGCTAGAGCCTGTTCTTAGCTTTCCCGCCTGCGCGCAAGTTGATAACAGGCTATAGCGGCTCTGAGAGGATGATTTTGACATTGGATTCGTGCTTCCTCAGGTGCGAAAATCCGGGCTTGGAGCACGCTTTCCTGGTACAACAATAGGTCGTCACAGACCAGAGGCACGGATTGCCTGAGCCCCTTTGCCTCTCAAGCAGCGGGAAGGAGAAATCTCCATGTCAATCAAGGGAACGCGCATCACCTGGCTGGGCCACGCGACCGTCCTGATCCAAACCGCCAAGGGAACCCATATTCTCATCGATCCGTTCATTGCGGGGAATCCAAAATATCCGAAAGGATTTGTTTTGCCTGCGAAAATCGACTATGTTCTGCTGACGCACGGCCACGGAGACCACATCTCCGATGCCGTGCCGGTGGCCGCTGAACACGACTCCACCGTGGTGGCCATTTATGAGCTCGCGGCCTATGTCGGCGGCAAGGGCGTCGAGCGCACCGTCGGCATGAATCTGGGCGGTACCGTACAACTGGGCGACGTGGCGGCCACCATGGTAGAGGCCAAGCATTCAGCCGCGGCCCAGGATGAAACCGGCGTGCACTATGTGGGCGTGGCGGCGGGCTATGTGCTGACCATTGCCGATGGCCCGGTTCTCTATCACGCCGGGGATACGGCCGTCTTCGGAGACATGAAGCTGATTCGCGAGCTATACCACCCCGAGGTGGCCATGCTTCCCATCGGCGGTCACTTTACCATGGACCCGAAGGAAGCGGCGCTGGCCGTGCGCTTGCTGGAGCCGAAGCTTGTGCTTCCGCTGCACTTTGGAACCTTCCCGCCTCTGACGGGCACACCGGACCAGCTGGCGGCATTGATCGACCCCAGCATTCAGGTGGCGCGATGGACGCCGGGAGAATCGGTTTAGCAGGAGGTTGGCAGAGCTTCGGCCGGGCTGTTTGCGGTCCAGGTGGACATTTTAGGTCTCCACTCTTCGCAGAGAGCGCGAAGGATGGGGCACCCGGGGATTGTTCAGACCCGGATTGAAAAGGCGCTAGAGATAGCGGGGGGGCTTCTGCGGGGGATTGGGGCTGGCGGCGGACTCGGAAGGCGCCGCGGGTAGTTGCGCGGGGCTCTGGACGCCAGGATGCGCGTTTGCAGAGGATAGGGCGGCGCGATAGTTGCGCAGGTCGCGCAGAATCTCTTGTTTTTCGCGGGCATATTGACCGGCCATGCGGGTCAGGGCATAGGTGATCAGGTCGCTGTGGTGCAAATCCTGCATCGAGGGATCGCGGCGCATATTCAGCCACAAGCGATGCACCAGCTGCACGTCGTCGGGACTGAGGGAGGGCGCGTGCGGCCCGATGTAAAAGACCTTGGTCTCGCCGTTCTGGCCGATGACGTAGAAGTTGAACTGGCGCTTGGGTTCCGCGAGCGCCTCCCAGGCCAGCCCCAGGCGGAAAGCCTGCTCTTCGGCGGTCATTGAACTGGAGACTCCGGAGACCACTGATTCCACCTCCAGCGAGTTGGCGCCCTGAGCCAGCGCGGCGAAGACGTCGCCGGCGGGTACCACCAGCAGGGAGACTTTCTTGCCGAAGCTTTCGGCCACCGAGACCGCCTTGGTGAAGATCATCTGCTCGTGCTCGCTGAAACTTTGCTGCTCGGCGCTGAGGTATTCCGGTCCGCCCACGCCCATCATGCGCACGCTGAGCACCACCACGTCCTGATCGTCGGTGCTGGTGCGCGCCAGGGTCCACTTCAGCGCCAACGGGTTATCGGCGTCGTGCATGGTGACCATGATGCCGCCGGAACGGACGGCGACCGACTCCCGGCTGATCGTGTCCTGGTGCTCCAGTTGGAAGAAGTCCCGCATGTGCCTGGCGGTCAGGGCGTGCTTGCGCAGGTTGATGCGTTCCGAGATCGTGAAGATCAGGAAAAAAGCCGCGGAAAAGACGATGCCGCTGACGGTGGCCACGGATTTGGTGAACAGGTTGACGATAGCCGTGGTGAGCAACACCAGGAAGACCGAAAGCAGCCCGAGAGGAATTTCATGTCCGGCGATGGTCAGATTCGGCGGAACTTTCCAGCCGCGTTCGCCCTTGTACTTCCAGCGCAAGACAAGTATCGCCAGGTTATTGAAGGTGAACGACCAGATCACGCCGAAGGCATAAGCCTCGCCGAGCATGAAGACATCGCCACGGCTGGCGATGATGGTGACCATCTGGAGAATGAAGACGAGGTTGATGATCCGGTAGCTGGTGCCGAACTTGGTGTGCGGCTTGCGAAACCAGTCGGTCAGCACGCCGTCCTCGGCCACCCGCATCAACACACCCGTGGACCCGATCATCGAGGTGTTGATCGCGCCCGACAAAATCACGAAGCCGACCAGCACCACGAAGATACGGAAGGCGATGCGCCAGAACATGGGGCCGACCATGTACATGGCCAGTCCGGCAATCAGGTTGTCCTGGTAGATGTGGGTCCGCTGAAAAGTCGGGATGATCATCGAGGCCAGCAGCGTGGCGCCGCCGGTGAAGATGGTGCTATAGATGGCAATGACGATGGCCGCGCGCTTCAGGTTCTTCAGCTTGGGATGCTCGATCTCACGGTTGACCTGTGCCAGGGTCTCCTCTCCGCTCATGGCCAGGATCGAGTGACCGAAGGCCATCAGCACGCCAAACAAGCCGATGATCGGAACAAGGCGCGATCCCTTCAGGAAGCCCAGGGCGTAGGGGCTGAACTTTAGATGCGACGGCACAGGCGAGGGAGGCAGGTGGGAGCCACGCACAAATACCGTGAATAATCCCCAGATCAGCATGATCACAACCATGACGGTGGTGATCTGCATCACGCGCATGGCCTTGCCGCTGGACTCCTCGATCCCCTTGACGTTCTCCCACCAGTAATAGGTCGTCACCACGGCGGCGAATATCGCCGAAGTGGAGTTCATGTCAAACTGGAAGGGGATATTCTGCGCGGTCATCAGAGCCGGAGGAAGCCAGTGGCTCTGGTTGGCGACATTCATCAGCTCGTTCAGCAGGCCGGTAATATATTGCCCCGCCGAAACGCCCGAAATCGGCCCGGTCAGGATGTAATCGAACATCAGTGCCGAAACGCTGAGCTTGGCGAAGGTGCCTCCCAGGGCCTCCTTCACGACGCGGTAGACGCCGCCGCGGGTAAACATCGAACAGCTTTCGACGTAGACCGCGCGCACCGCAAAGCTGAACATCATGATGCCCAGGATGAACCAGGGAGCGGCTGCGCCCACGGCTTCTTCGGCGATGCCGCCGGCATAAAATGCCGAGGAACCAAGATCGCAGAGAACGATGGATGCCGCGCGCCAGAATGAAATGAACGTGAGCATCACCGAGGATGCCACGATGAGCCGCACGCGGTTGGAAGGAGGGACTGCGGTCGTTCGGTTAGATGCCATCGCGATGGTGCCGGCTTAACAAGCGGCTTTTCTGGGTAGCGGAAGTGTGAATCATTCGCCGTCCTGCGGTGAGTCTATGTCTGAATTGCAGCGGAGTCAACAGATTTGAAAGGCTTTTTCCCTGCGTCCGCGCACGGGGTCAATCTTTCCCAAATAGTTCCCTTGCGTCCTCGACAAAGCTGATGAGGACAACCACGGCCGAGCCCGCCAGCCCGACAAAAAACATCACTTCCAACAACCGGATTGCAAAGATGGCGATTTGCATAGGGAGATTGTAGCCTGATTCTCGCTTTTTCACGTCACTTTCACAAGGGGTTCCCCATAATCTGTTCCATCAGGCGGGAATTCCGCCCGCCGGGAGCTCCTGCGTGGAAGAGGATGGGCGGTTCTCCCGCTCTTCGCCGACCCGGCTACGATACACTCGGCGCAGGATGAAGGCAGCTTTGCAAGTGTTGGGGAAGGGAAAAGCCTGGAAGTTGTGGGCCGCGGCGGCACTCTCGGCGGGCCTGCTGGAGCTGCCGTTTCCGCTGGCTGGGCCGCTGCCTGCGTGGCGGACGGCCTTCGCCTGGTTTGGTCTGGTTCCTCTGTTGTGGGCGCTGCTCTCGCCGGAATTCGTTGACCGGCCCCGCCTGCTGCGCCGCTCCTTTCTGCTGGCCTATCTGTGCGGCGTCCTCTGGTACGCGGGCAACTGCTACTGGGTACGCGACACGATGATGCGCTACGGCGATATGCCGCTGGGCGCTCCAACGCTGCTGCTGGTGGCCTTCAGCCTGTATTTGGGTCTCTCCTTCGGTCTCTTCGGCGTGTCAGTGGCGCTGGTCCGCCGCGCCTCGGGCAGTGCGCGGCTGGCGCTGGCCGCTACGCCCTTTCTGTGGGTTGCGATGGAGTTGGGGGTTGCCCGCATCCCCAGCTTTCCCTGGGATCAGCTCGGCGATTCGCAGGTGGACAACGCGCTGCTCACCTGGCTTGCTCCCTGGACCGGCGTCTACGGCATCAGCTTTGTGCTGGTGGCCGTGAACGCGCTGCTCGCCGGAGGATTGCTGCTGAACAGGGCATCGGGCCGGTTTAAATGGGCCATGGCGGGCTGCCTGCTGCTGTGTGGCGGGACGGCGGGGATTTTTCTTGCGCCGCCCTCGCCCGCCGCCACGGCTACGGCTGTTCTGATCCAGCCCAATCTCGATGTGAGCAGCGAGAATCTCTGGACGGGGGCGGCGTGGGACCGGCACATCGCCGCGTTTGGCAGGATGGCCGCAGAAGTCTGCAATCCATACCTTGCCGGAATTCCGCAGACCGGCGCGCCCGAAGAGAAGATGGCGTGCCCGCCTGTGCCCGCGCACCCTGACTTGGCGGTCTGGCCGGAGTCGCCCGCGCCGTTCGTCGAGGAGGATGCCCGCTTTCAGCAGGCGCTCCAATCCATTGCCCAGCAGGCGCATACCCCGCTGGTGGTGGGCAGCATCGGCACGGATTATTCCGAGGATGAGCGCGCCTGGCGCTCCTACAACTCGGCGCTGGTGGTGGATGCGGGCGGGGCGCTCGTGGGCCGCTACGACAAAATTCACCTGGTTCCCTTCGGCGAGTACGTTCCCTTCAAGCGCTTCCTCTTTTTTGCCCGCAAGCTGACCGGCAACGTCTCGGAGTTCTCGCGCGGCCACCAGCGCAAGGTCTTCCTCTTGAATGGCCGCCGCTACGGGATTTTCATCTGCTATGAGGCGGTCTTCGCCGACGAAGTGCGGCACTTTTCCGAGCGGGGCGCCGAGGTGCTGGTCAACATCAGCGACGACGGCTGGTATGGCGACACCAGCGCTCCCTGGCAGCACCTGAACATGGTCCGCATGAGGGCCATCGAGAACCGCCGCTGGATTCTGCGCGATACGAACAACGGCGTGACCGCGGTGATCGACCCCTACGGCCGGGTGCGGCAGAGCATTCCGCGCCACCAGGTGGACGCGCTGACGGCCCGCTACGGCTTTCGCGACGACGTCACTTTCTACACCGCGCACGGGGACGTTTTTGCGTGGGGGTGCATGCTGTTGAGTCTGGTCCTGCTTGGCTGGGCAGCAAGACGATCCTCACACCGGCGGGCTGGGCTCGCGATGGGCAAGATTGGCGGAGGGGACGCAGAGTCCTTTATCCGCAATCTGCGGGACGACGATCGGCTGGAGCGGCTAAAAGCTGAGTGAATCTCTTCATTGACCCAACCTCGAACGCCGATGCCGGGTGCCCCGATTTTCGGACCTGGGATGAATTCGCTTGCGTTCCGAGCTGAAGGCCATTGGCCGCACCGCAGGTGCCTACGCGCAATGCTTCTTCGCTTCGACGTAGGCCCGGAGGACGGCATTCATGCGGGTCAGGTGTCCTTTGCCGCGCGCCCGGAACCACTCGACCACATCGTTGTCGAGGCGGAGGTGTACGGAGGTCTTTCCCTTCGGCATAACTACCCGCGCAGAGCGCCAGAACTCCGCGCCCAGCGATTCGGCTTCCGGCGCAGTTCCGCTGGTCTTGTCTTCGCCACGCTCGCGCAGCGCGCCGATCTCACTCAGCGAATGTCTCACGATAGTAGATTTCCCGTTCATCTTTACTCGCTTTCTGGGCGCTGATGAGGCGAATCAGATTCTCGCCGCGCCAAGTGTAGATAACCCGATAGACCTCTTCCTCCACGCGCCCCAGCGCAATCCAGCGCAACTCGCCGTACTCCTCGCGGTCATCGATGCGCTCCAATCGCTCGTTCGAAAAGATTGCGGCAGCGGTCAGAAACGAAACCTTGTGTTTCTCCAGATTGATTCTGGCTTTGGCTTCGTCCCACTCGAATTCGAGTTCCTCGCCGGCCATTGCCTCTCCGCTATTATGTACACAAATGTAGACACAAATCAAGGTGATGATGAGCGCCCAACCTGATCTGGGCTTGCCCCAGGTCTGCTCTTGCAAGTTCACGAGCGCCGGAGACCTCGGACCCCGCCGCATTCGCTCCAATGCTATTCTAAAAACGGTCGATAGAACGCAGCTTCACAGTCCAAATCAAAGTCAGGTCCGAGCAAAAATATGGCGTTGAACGATCTCGAATTCGCATATGCTCCGGTGCGCGATCAAGTGCGCGACCTGCGGGAGTATCTTTGACCCGGCTCGCATCCGCCGGGAACTCGCAGACATTGAAACGAAACTAGCCGATCCGGCTCTGTGGTCCAACCCCAACGCCACCAAACCTCTGATGCGCGACAAAAAGCGTCTGGAAACGCTGGTGGCCGACGACGAGCAGTTGCTGCGCCGCATGGGCGAGATTGAAACCTACTTCGAGCTGGGGCGCGAGGGCGAGGACGTGGTCGCTGATCTGGAGCGCGAGATTCATGCGCTGTCCGTTCTTGCCGAGGAGATCGAGGCCCGCACCACGCTCAACGGCGAGGCCGACGCGCTGAATGCGATTGTTACGGTGCACCCCGGCGCGGGCGGCACCGAAAGCCAGGACTGGGCCGAGATGCTGATGCGCATGTACCTGCGCTGGGCCGAGAGCGAGGGCTTCAAAACGGAGATGAACGACCTGCAGGATGGCGACGAGGCGGGCATCAAGTCGGCCACCTTCACCATTACGGGCGAGTACGCCTTCGGGCAACTGGCCGGCGAGAGCGGGGTGCATCGGCTGGTGCGCATCTCGCCGTTCGACTCGGCCAAGCGGCGGCACACCAGCTTCGCCTCGGTCTACGTCTCGCCGGAGATCGACGAGACCATTCACGTGGACCTGAAGGTGGAAGACCTGCGCATCGACACGTATCGCTCAGGCGGCAAGGGCGGCCAGCACGTAAATACCACCGATTCAGCCGTGCGCATGACTCACCTGCCGACGGGCATCGTGGTGCAGTGCCAGAACGAGCGCAGTCAGCACAAGAACCGCGACAAGGCGATGAAGATGCTCCGCTCGCGGCTCTATGAATACGAGCTCGAAAAGAAGCGGGCAGTGAGCAGGAAAGTGGAGGATTCGAAGCTGGAAATCAATTTCGGCTCGCAGATCCGCTCCTACGTTTTGCAGCCCTATCGCATGGCCAAGGATCATCGCACCAAGGTCGAGGTGGGCGACGTGGACAAGGTGCTGGACGGCTACCTGGAACCGTTTCTGCGCGGCTATCTGCTGGCCAAGCGCCGCGGCACGGCCGTGGCCGCCGGGCCGGAGGACGATCTGGACGTTTGAGCCACCTTTAGTGGCAGCAGCATCAGATAAAACGGCGAAACGCTGAGTCTTCGCAGGAAAAGATGAAATTGAGAGGACAAAAATGAACGATCCAGCCGTTATCGAAGAGATGCTCACCAAGGCGCGCAATATTGCCGTGGCGGGCATGAGCGACAAGCCCACGCGCGCCAGCTACAACATCGGCCGCTATCTGGCAGCCAACAACTACAACGTCTTCCCAGTCAATCCCGCACTGAAGGAAGTTCTCGGTCTGCCGTGCTCGCCCAATCTGGACGTGGCCCAGGAGACCGCCCGTACGCAGACCGGGGCGGGCATCGACCTGGTGGATGTATTCCGCGCTCCGGAGCACGTTCCGGCGATTGTGGACGACGTGATCCGGCTGGGCATTCCCTACCTCTGGCTGCAGGATGATGTGATTCATGAGGAGGCGATTGCCCGCGCCCGTGCCGCCGGCGTCAAATGCGTCCAGAACGATTGCATCTTCCGTCAGCACGCCGCCTGGGTGGCTTAGAGCATCGAGTCATGAAGCTCCGGCGGCAGAATGCCGTGGCATACTCAACGCCATTGATCCGGCAACTCAATCTTGTCTGGGTGCCCAATGTATTTCCGCGTCTTTTGCGGAAATGGGCGGAAAGACGGCGACCCCGTTTTCTTGCCGGATCAATAGGAATCAACCGGGGTTCGCGGCCTCCCATCCGCGGCGCTGGAAACTGCGTGCGGATGGGAAGCCGTTCAGGTGGTCAGGGCAAAACGGGCTTGGCGGAAAAGGGCGGCGTGACGAAGCCAACAATCTTCGTGACCATCATGTCGTTGCCGTAGTTGGGGTCGCGATAGACGCCGATTTCCATGTATTTTCCGGCCGGCAGGTTCGCCAACTGGTTCAGATAGCCCATGATCTCATTGCTGTCGCCGGATTTGATTTCAGTGCCCCGCGGTCCGCGGTCGGCCCAGGCGCATTCGCCGGGTCCGGGCGCTTTGGCCCCCGCGCCCTCACTGGCCCACTTGTACTCGGTCAGCGGCGTGAGCGCGGTGCTGGTCTTCAGCGGCCCCTGGCAGTACAGCGGATAGGAGGGCTGGCTGTCCTCCATGTTGAAGAGGGTCTGGTCAGAGCCGGCCAGTTGCACGACAATATGCGAGGTGGTGTTGGTGAAGTCGGTCAGCAGATTCACGCTGGGATCGGTGCTGATGGTTTGTGAATAGGCGTTGGTCTTTGACGTATAGGCCGAGCCGGACATGGTGACACCCGGCGTGAAATCGGTGAACGCTGTCGATGAACTGGAGACCTGCGGGCTCTGGTTCTCGATGATGAACTCAGCCGCTTTTCCCAGCGTCATGCCGCTCGATGCCTTCACCGACCAGCAGGGCGAGCCGCCGGCCTGTGTGCAACTGAGGATGGCTCCGGTCGTGTTGTCCTGGAGGAATGTGCAGCCGTATCCTCCATCCAGACTGAGGTTTCCCTTGGAGTCGCAGTACCACTCCTGGGAGTAGATCTGGTCGCCGGGGCTGGGGACGAATGCGCCGCCGTAGCCGTTGCTGTCCGGGTCTCCGCAGCAGTACTCCCGCCAACTGCCGTAACCGGCGGCGCTGGGGGTGGTTTCCACATTCACGCCGCCCTGAATGAGCCCGGAGCCGGTGCCATACCCGCCAAGACCGTTCCAGATGGCGATCTCGGTCGTCGTGGTTCCATCTCCGCCGGGAATGCCTTTGGGAACGTTGAAGACGGCCAGGGTAGAGACGTAGTTCGGCGCGCCGGTCAACGCACTGCCTACCCACCAGGGAGAGGCGGAGGAGGTGACGGTGTGCTGGTGCATGTCGGGGCGCTTGGCCTCGAGCATACGGCCATTCTTGGAGGCGGCCTCAAGCCAGAGCGCGTAGGCAGCGGGGTCTGTTTTTGGGTCGGGCCGCAGTCCGTAGCCGGACTGGAGAAGTTGCTCCTGGGTGTAGCTGAGCGGATCGCCTTTGAGCGCCGGGCGATCCGTGCCGCGCTCGGTGGCCAGATTGACCGGATGGGGCGCGAAGGTCTCCGTCGAAGTCAGATCGACCGTGTAGGTCGTGGTCTTTCCGGCCACATCCTTGCAATCCATTTTCAGGCTCTTGATCGCACTGCCGGCTGCGGCGCGCACCGCGTGAAAGCGCGCGTAGCCGTCGTCGTCGGTGAAGACCGGAATGCCTTTGGCGGGGTCAGTGCCCGGCGCGTACAGCATGCACTGCAAACCTGGCTGAAGGTGGATCGAAGCCGGTTCGTAACTCTCCTGCGAGGAATCCTCATCCATCGCGTCCGGAGCGCACCAGGCACAGGGACACAACGCCAGAGCCAGGGAAATGGCGTACCAGCTGAAGCGGCGATGGATCGGGTTGCCGCGGACCTGTTCGCCTGACTCGCCGTTGCGGGGCGCATCCGCTTGCAGGTCAGGTTGTGAAAGGAAAAGATCCAGGAAGCCACCCGCGTGAATCCGTTGGCGCTGGCTGAATCGATTGCTTCTATCGATCGTTCTTGACATGGAAACCTCCGGAACGGGGATTCTCCGTAGGGTCCGTCCGCATGAGGAAATGCTACGGAGTGGATGAAGGCTAGCACTTCCATTTGTCGCTGGAAAGGAAAAAAGAAGGAATCTTTATGCGCCAATCCTGTCGATCGGTCCGACCGGATCAGAGCGGCGGAGACGGACACTGGTTCAATTTTCCTTTGGCCAATGCCCGCTTCGATTCGGCTTAGCGTGCGCGCTTCCTTCCCTCTGGTCCGGTACGAAGGTCGGCCTTGCGGTGGGGCCGCGGTTTCTGCCCCGATTCATCCGATTCGCGGGCGGTTGCGTCCGATAGACTAAGTCCAAGGACGAGGAGCCGGAGTTTGCCTGCCGTGGGTCTTTTCAGAGGAATTTTCGCGCTGTTTCTGCTGCTTGCCGCCGGTGTTCCCGCGCGGGCGGCGTCGAGTTTTGCCGATGCGCCCCATGTGCGCGTGGGGCTTTTGGCGCCGGGGGGCAATCTCGGTCGCGGCGGCAAACTGAACGAGGCTGGACTTTACTTCAAGTTGGAGCCGGGCTGGCACGTTTACTGGAAGAATCCAGGGGACGCCGGTGAGCCGCCCCGCATTCAGTGGACGCTGCCGGCCGGCATCAGCGCCGGGCCGCTCCAGTTTCCCGCGCCGAAGCGGTTGCCGCTGGGGCCGCTGATGGATTTCGGCTACGAAAACGAGGTTCTCTTTCCGTTCCGGCTGCAGGTGGCCGAGAGCGTGAGGCCCGGCCCGGCGAAGCTCAAGGCCAAGGTCGATTGGCTGGTCTGCCAGAACAGTTGCATCCCCGGTTCGGCTGAGCTGGAGATCCACCGGCCGGTTCTCGCCCAGGCTCCGGCAGTCCCCGTGGAAGTCATCCCGGACACGGTAATCTTCAACCGGTTGATTGGCCGCCTTCCCAAGCCGTTGCCGCCCGGCTCGAAGGTTGGGTTTCAGCCGGCTGGGACAGGGTTTCAGCTTACTGTTGAGACCGGCCGCCGCGAGTCGGAGGCGGCGTTTTTCCCCGCCGAGCCGGACATTCTGGATAATGCCGCCCCGCAAAAGTTCGCCTCCACCGCGCGGGGACTGGTTCTCGACCTCAAGAAAGACGCGAATCTAGCCACGAACCCCTCTCAATTGAAAGGGGTTGTAGAGCTTTCCGGCGGGCGGGCCTATGCGATTTCCGCCAGGCCTGGGGGTTGGCCGCGGTTCCCGCCGAAAAAGCGGGCGCGGAAGCCGCGTTCTCCGATGCGCCGACTGAGGCAACCAAGGCTCTTGCCAGTCTTTTCGATTCCGCGGCGCAAGGCAGTTCTCCTGCTGCAAGCGGAGCGGTTGCTGTTTTCTGGCTTTCATTGGCGCGGATCTCCGGCCTGGCTTTTCTGGGCGGGCTGCTGCTGAACCTGATGCCCTGCGTCTTCCCGGTGCTGTTTCTGAAGGGGCTGTCGCTGGTTAACTCCGGCAGCGAGGAACGGGGCAGGCTGCGGGCGCACGGACTGGTGTACGCGGCCGGCATTCTGGTCTCGTTCTGGGTGCTGGTGGGCGTTCTGCTGGCTTTGCGCGCGGCAGGCTCGACACTGGGCTGGGGATTCCAGTTCCAGTCGCCGGTCTTTCTGGCGCTGATGGCCGGGCTGCTCTTTTTCTTGGGACTTTCGTTGGCCGGTCAAT
>CAWBHO010000107.1:0-4271 GCA_963788415.1 uncultured Acidobacteriaceae bacterium
GGAGCCAGCAGTTGGGGGCCAAGCACCCAGACGGCCAGCATCGCCGTGCCGGAAAGAATCGTGTAGGCGGTCACCACCAGCGGGCTGTGCGTCTGCATCAGTTTCTTGCTGAGCAGAATCCAGGCCAGCGAGGTGACGAGCGAGCCCAGGATCATCAGATCGCCGGTGAGTGAAGGCCCGCCCAGAGCGGCTGTCTCGCGGCTGCCCCCCAGAACGATCAGCCCCGCGCCCACCGTGGAAGCCGAGAGCGCCAGCCAACCAAAGATGTCGAGCCGCTCCTCTTTGGAGCCCTTGGGAGCGAAGAGCGCGGCGGCGGCGGCCAACAGCACCGGCATGGCGCCCACCATCAGCGAGGCGTGGCTGACCGTGGTGTAAACCAGCCCCTGAAACTGAAGCAGAAACTGGACGGGCACGCCGAGAAAAGCGCACAGCAGCAGCAGGCGCAGCTCGGAGGCGGTGAGCCGGAACTCGCGGCGATGCACCATCGCCACCGGCAACATCCCCAAACAGGCAAACAGGAAGCGATAGAGCACCATGTGCCCTACGCTCATTTCGTTGAGCGCCAGCCTGCCGAAGTAGAACCCTGTTCCCCACAGGCAGCCGGCCACAAAGCAGGCTCCATAGCCCAGAAACGCGAGGCGGCGTTCCCGGTTCGTTGTTCCGTTCATTTCCATTCCTCTCTTACTGTCGCACACGGGCGGCGGGCAGAGGGAAATCCGATCAGAACATGGGCCGCATGGGAAGCCGGACGCAAACAGGAGAGCCGGATCACGGCCTGAAGCCGGCTGCATCGGCGAGAATAAACAGGAATGGCAAAACAGCGGCTGGGAACAGGATGGGGGTTGCGCGCGGGTCTGAGACTGGCGGCGGCCGGGGTGGCGCTTTGCGCGGTTCAGGCCGCGGTGGCCCAGAACGGCATGGTGGATGCGCCCCAGCCGACGGGCTCGATTCAGGCGCGCGCCTTGAGCGGCCCATTGCTGGAGAAACCCTCCCAGCCCCCGGCTTTCTCCATTCCCGTCGAGCCGCTGGGCTTTTCCGCGCCCGGGCCGCTTTACCTGGGCCAGCGCAACAGCCTTGTTTCGCTCGACTTCCTCGACGAAAACCGGCTGCTCTTCACCTTCCGCGTGCCGGGATTGATCCGCCGCGGACGCGGGAGCGAGGCCGACGCGGGCGATGGAGCGCCAGATTCGCGCCGTGGTGCTGGCTTTGCCGGCGGGAACGGTTGAGGCCGAGGCGCTGTGGACGGTGCACGACCGCTCGCGTTACCTGTGGATGCTCGAGCGGCGGCCGCTTTCTGCTGCGCGACCGGGAAGAATCTCGAGCATGGGCGACGCCGCACTGGAACTGAAGCCCTTTCTGCGTTTTCCGGGGCCGCTTCTCTGGCTGGAGATGGACCCTGCGCAGCAGATCTGGTGACCGAATCCGCGAGCCGGCGCCGGCACAACCGGGCGAAGCGGCCAGCTCGCCGGCCGAGGATGCCGGCACGGAAGCGGAGGAGCAGGCGCCGGCCGGCGAGCTCGGATTGGTGGTGCGCATCCTGCGCCGGGATTCCGGACAGGTGATGCTGGACAGCCGCAGCCGCGCCATCGTCCACCTGCCCATCAACTCCGAAGGCTACCTGGAGAGCCTGCGCGGCGTGGGCGGCAGGTGGCAGCTGAACCTGAGCTACTTCAGCGGCGGGAGCAGGATTCTGGGGCAGGTGAACTCGACCTGTTCGCCTTTTATCAATTTTCTTTCCGAGCGCGAGATGTTGGTGACCGCCTGCAACGCCTCGGGCAGAGACAATCTGATCGCGATGAGCAGCGACGGCCGCCGTCTTTGGGAGGCGCGGGCAGCCGAAGGGACGCTCTGGCCGCTGGTGGTTCGCTCGTCGGACGGCTTGCGGCTGGCGCGGGAGGTGCTGGTCGTCGGCCACCCGGTCAGTCCCAATGCTCCGCTCGATCAGGAAGAGATTCAAGGGCAATGGATCCAGGTTCTTGACGCGGCGGACGGGGCGGTAAGGCTCGAAACCGCGGCCAGCCCGGTTCTGGACGCGGGCGGCAATGTGGCCTTTTCGCCCTCCGGCCGGCGTGTGGCTGTGCTCAACCAGGGCGCCATCCAGGTCTTCGAATTGCCCCCTCCGCCTCCGCTTCCAGATTCGGCCGTTCGTCGAACGGGCCGGTAAGCGCGGTGGCGGGCCATTGCAGACCGTGTAAACTGAGCAGCGGGGGAATCTATTGACCTCAGGTGTAATTCATTACGCAGCGGCTGCGGCTTCAGACCGCGGGCGCAAACGGTCTTCCAACGAGGACGCGTTCGGATTCTCCGTCGAGTGCGGGGTCTACGTCGTGTGCGACGGCATGGGAGGCGCGGCAGCCGGTGAGATCGCAAGCTCCCTGGCCGTCGACGAGGCGCTGAGCGTGCTCACCGGCCGCGATGCGGCAGTGCCGCTCGAGAATGCAGTCGAACAGGCCATCCACGCCGCCAACGAAGCCATCTATTCCCGCGCCCGGCGCAACCCCCGGCTCAGCGGCATGGGAACCACGCTGGTGGGCCTGGCGGCCGAAGAGCGCCGCGTACTGGTGTTCAATGTGGGCGACAGCCGCTGTTACCGGATGCGCAGGATGCGTGCCGCGCAAAGCGAATCGGAACACGAAAGTCCAGGGAAGGGCATTCTGGAACAGATCAGCCAGGATCACTCTCTGGTCGAGGAGCAGGTTCGGACGGGCCGCATCACCCGCGCCGCCGCCCAGCGCTCTCCCATTCGCAACGTCATCACCCGCGCGCTGGGCACGCAAAGCGTGGTCACGCCGGATTTATTCGAGCTGGAAGCGGAGCCGGGCGACCTGTTTCTGCTGTGCACGGACGGATTGACGGGCGAAATTGGCGATCCGCTGATTCAATCCATCCTGGAAGCTGATCTGCCCCTCGATGACCTCTGCGTTCGTCTGGTGGCGGCCGCCAACAAGTCGGGCGGCCACGATAACATCACCTGTCTGCTGGTGCGCGTCGAATAACACGGGTTCGCTCATACGGCTAGGCGCATACGGCTAAGCGGTGCGCAGTGGTCCCGACTTCAGGGTGCTCAACGAGAACAACATCCCCCATCGGCACGGCGTGGGAGCTTCAATCCCCGGCTATCTCGGCGTGACCGCTGCTGCGGCGGCTGCGAATCTGACGGAAAAGCACGGCCAGCGGGATGCACAGCAGCGAAAGGAACCCCAGCATTCTGAAGTTATCGGCATACGTCAGCAGAGATGCCTGCTGTTGCAGGCTCTGGTAAAGGTATCCGAGAGCATCCGCGTGGGCGTTCGAAGCACTGGCTCCCTGGATGCTGAACTTGGCCTGCAAGGCTTGAAGGAGCCTCATCGCAGCGGGATTTGTCGACGTCGCATCGGCCGCCAGATAGTTTTGGTGGGCTTGCGCGCCGCGCGCCAGCATGGTGCTGATGCAGGAGATGCCGACACTGCCTCCGATATTGCGCATCAGGTTATAAATTCCCGAGGCGTTGCCGATCTCCTCTTTGCGCAGCATTCCCATGGCCATGGTGGTCATGGGCACGAAGACCAGTCCGCCGCCAAAGCCGTTGATGAAACAGGGCAGGGCGACGGAAGACATGGAGACCCCCAGATTGATGTGGCTCAACACAAGCGACGAGTAGCCGAAGATGGCCAGGCCCACGGCCAGCAGTACCCGGCTGTCGAGCTCATTGGCCAGGAATCCAGCCACCAGCATGGCCAGCATCGAGCCGAGTCCGCGCGGGCTCACGGTCAGGCCGCTGTCCAGCGCCGAATAGCCCATCAGCGTTTGCAGATAAAGCGGCAGCAGGGCCGTGATGCCGTAAAGAACGAAGCCATACAGGCAGGTAAGAATTGTTCCCACCAGAAAATTGCGGTTTGCGAGAATGCGCAACTGCACAATGGGTTCGCGGGCCATGAACTCGCGCAGAACAAAGCCGATGAGCGCAAGTGCGGATGCCGCGACTGTCCAGCGTATCCAGCCCGCCGCGAACCAGTCCGCCTCCTGCCCTTTGTCCAGCACCAGTTGCAGCGTGCCTAGCCAGATGGCCATCATGCCAAAGCCGAGATAGTCGATGGCTCCGCGAAAGGCCTTGCGCAGATAAGGCGGATCTTCGATGAACAGGTTCACCATGAACAGCGCCAGCGCGCCAAACGGAAGATTGACGTAAAAGATCCAGCGCCAGGAGTAGCTGTCGGTGATCCATCCGCCCAGGGTGGGGCCGATCACCGGGGCCACGACGATGCCCACGCCATAAACGGCCATCGCCGTGC